>DAIQNP010000039.1:0-12932 GCA_036788335.1 Erythrobacter sp. | reverse complement strand
TGGAATGCTGCCCTGTCAGTCGGCCGGGCTAGAGAGGTGCAGGGCCAAACGGCCCGATTGCAATTCGACCGTTCACGGGTTAATCATTTCCTGCCGATGTCACTGGAAATGGCTGAGGATGGAGGAGGAGGCCGTGTCGTCATTCTGACGGCTCGGTTCGCTGTGCGGCCTGGACCCTCGCACCAGCTGAATCCACTGTCCTCGGAGAACTGGAATGCATGATCTTGCATTTCCCATGGCGGCGGCTGATCGCTCGATGCTGCGCCATTTCAGAAGCAGCCTTCCCAAGCATCACCGACCACAATTTGACGCTTGCGTGGCCAATCTCATGGAAACCGAGAAAAGGTTCGCCCTAGATCGGCCATCGCAGCAGCATCTCCTTATGGGAAGCTGCGCTGTCTGCGCCTATCATGGTTGGAGGGCCCACGGACTAGACGAAACCGCCGCAAAGAAAGCGGTTGGCCGTTCAATCACCACTTTCTCGAGCCGTTTGAGCCGTTTTCTAATCTGGCTTTGGTATCGCCTGTCGAAAGACCCATTCGAAGCCACCCAAAAGTATACGGCAAAGATCGACCAAACCTATGGGGCGATGTTCGATATCGCATTTTCGGAGCTGGAGTATGGCTTCGTGTCGGTCGTTAAGGTCTGTGGTTACAAGGCCTTCTTGGCGCGTCACGATGCTGAGCATTTGCTCGACTTGTTTTGCGAATGGGACCGGGTTTGGATTGACGGCATCCCGAAAGGGATCCGGTTCAGCCGTCCTTCGACCATTGCGCAAGGGGCGCAGACCTGCCGCTTCGAATTCAGAAGGGAGTAAGCGCCAGCGAGCAACTGGGAATGGCGGGAACGGGGGCGGTTTCAGAAAGGCAGGTTTTGGGAGACGAATCCGCGATAGCCGCCATTCGCTGCCGAGCTCGAACAGTGGTCGCTCCCGACCCAGATTTGGTCGTTTACGTCAGCCAGACTGAACGTCTGCTTCGGCCAAAAGCTTCCATACCGCTTTCGGGATTGCGCATCGAGGTTCTGGACGACTGCTCGTGGGGTGGGGGGTTTCCATCTAAGTCCGGGACGGCAGGGCAAGCCCCTTAATCCGTCCCGGACATTCCGGCAGATATTCAAAACCGGACCGATGCCTCAACTCCATATGTGCGTGGTGCGCCGCGAGTGAGATAGTCCTGAAAAAACGCGTTCAAATTAAGCCCGTAAACATAATAGAATTCATTTGTCAGGTTGCGCCCCCAGGCTGAAACCGAGAAATTATCACGGGTGTAGGTCACGCGCGCATCGAACAGCCAGTAAGCGGGGTTCCCGCAAGCGAGCTCAGGCGTTGCCAGCAGCACATTCGACCCGGCTGCTGGTCGATCGCACGGATCTTGGCCATAATTGCCAAAAGGATCGAAGAAATACTCACCCATGTAGCGCGCATCGCCGCGGATCATGAGCTTGTTGCGTCCGTCGTCGATCGGCGTCAGCTCAAACCCGGCGTTAAACGTCAGCTCTGGCGCGTTGGGAAAATCATTGCCGTTGATGTTGAGCGTCAATGCCGTGGGATCCGCAGGATCGACCGCGTTGCCGCGGTATTCCGAGTTGAGGTAACCCATCGCCGCATCGAAGCGAATGAGATTGCTGGGCTGCCAGATCAGTTCGGCCTCGCCCCCAAACAACCGACCGTCGGCCGAGCGCAGGAAGCTCGTCGCCCCAATGATCTGGGCAATCTGCTGACCGGTGTAGTCGTAGTAGAAGGCCGCACCATTCAGCTGGATGGTGTTGTTGGCGAACTGGCTCTTGAAGCCGGCCTCGTAGGCATTCACCTGCTCGGGGTCGACGAAATAGACTTGGCTGATGTCCTGATAGGCGAGCGCATTGAAGGTGCCTGCACGATAGCCGCGCGAGTAGCTGGCATAGAGCAGGACATCGTCGCTCGGCTCGTAGGAGAGGATCGCCCGGCCGGTGAGCTCGCCCGTGCTTTCATCGGCATTGACCCGGCCTGGTCTGCCGTTAAGCGGGAATTGGAAGGGCACCAGACTGGCAAAGGCATTCTGGCCCGACAGGTCGAACAATACCGAGGAGGCATTGCTGAGGCGCACGTCATCCCATGTGTAACGCAGGCCGACGGTGAGCGCGAGCTTGTCGGTGATATCCAGCTTGCCTTCGCCATAGACCGCAAAGCTTGGCCGGGTGATGGTGAATTCCTGACGGGCAAGGATCGGCCCGAAAGGCGGCGCCCCGGCGGCGGCGCAGGCGGCCTGAAAGGCTGTCCCGCCAGCGCTGTTGGTCGCAGCGACATCGGCGTTGAAAGCGATCAGCGAACGCGCGTCGAAGAAGGCATTGGGATTGATGACCACCGGCGCACAGAAGCCCGGATCGGTGATCGCCAGCGTCGGGTCAAGCGCGAAGGCCGGCAGGGTGCCCAGCGAATTGCCGACCGCGATCGGTATATTGTTGAATTCGCCCGGCACGCCGAAGCTTTGGAGCAACGGGCGCAGGAAACCGAAGAAGTCGGGCTCGTTGATGGTATCGATCGAATCCTCGCCGTAATATGCGCCAAGGATCAGCTTGAACGGGCCGCCATCATCGAAGCTCAACCGCGTGTCGAAATTGAGGTTTTGCGATTCCGAAAAGTAGCGGATGGCGCAGACGTCGTTGGGCGAACCATCGCAATCGAACGGCGAGAGGCGAAATGTCGCCTCGTCGTAACCCATGATGCTGGTGAGCGTCAGGTCGTCGTTGATGCGCCCTTCGACCGTAAGCGTGGCACCGTAGCTGTCGGTGAAGTATCGGCCAGCGGTGTCGGCCTGGATCTCGTTGCGGCGCAGCGTGCGGCCGCCGAGTTCGGGCCGGGGGGCGAAACGCGAATAGCCCGCTGCATCAGTCCGTCCCTCGAGATAGCCAATGCCATAAGGCAGGTCCTGCCGCGGATTAGCGCGCGCACCGTGCAGCTTCAGCGTAATCGAGAAATCGGGCGAAGGCTCAACCAGGAAGGTGATGCGCCCGGCCACGCTGTTGGTCTCGGCAAAGTTCTGGTTCAGCGTCGGGTTGAAGGTGTATCCGTCCGCATCGACATAAGTCCCCGCAATACGCACGCCAAAGACGTCATCGACGATTGTCGCATCGATCGCACCTTCTGCAAAGACGCGGTTGAAGTTGCCGTAGCCGACCGTCATGTAGCCGCTGGCGCCCGAAAGGCTCGGCTTCCTGGTGATGAAGTTGATTGCGCCACCTGTGGTGTTGCGGCCAAACAGCGTGCCTTGCGGACCACGCAACACTTCGACCCGTTCAAGATCGTAGAGCTGCTGACCATGACTGGCGCGGAACGACTGGTAGACTTCATCAACATAGACCCCCACCGGCGAGGCAGTGGCGGCGGAGAATTCGTTGGCAACACCCACGCCGCGCAGCGAGAAGTTGGGCTGGGTTTCGGAGTAGGCGCTGGTAACCTGAAGGTTGGGCAGGCTTCCCATCAGGTCGCTGGTATCGGTGATGCCGCGCGCGGCAAGTTCGTCCCCGGTAATCGCAGAGATGGCGATTGGCACCTTTTGCAGATCCTCGCTACGCTTGGTCGCGGTGACGACGATCGTGGCGATACCGCCCTGGCCATCCGCTTCGTCTCCAGTGCTGTCCTGCGCCAGCGCGGGCGCGGCCGAACAGGCCAGCACTGCGCCGACAGATACGCCCCGCGCCAAGCGGCGGCAGGCGTTGGTATTTGGCGTGATCATGGTCTCTCTCCCCTGTTTTTGTTTGGCTAGTTTCCAGTTTTCAGTGCTTTTCCCTCAATCGTCCAAGATATCCGCGCCGCTCCCGATCGGCGTAAAGCTCCGCCAGAGCGCGTTTCTGCACTTTGCCGCTGTCCATTCGCGGCAAGTGGTCGACGAAGGCGATCTGACGGGGGATTTTGTTGGCGGCAACGAGGCCGCGCAGCCGCTCGGCCATGGCACGCGCTGTGGCGGCGGGATCGGCAGCGGGTGCGCGGAGTTCGACCACAGCCTGCACCACTTCACCAAGATCGGCATCGGGCACGCCAAACACCGCGCAATCGACGATAGCCGGATCGCTCATCAGCGCCGCTTCGACCTCGGCCGGGTAGATGTTCGCGCCTCCCGAAATAATGGTGAATGACGCCCGATCAGTCAGCCAGAGATAGCCCGCATCATCCACGTGGCCGATGTCGCCCATCGTGACATAGCCCTGACGGCTGGTGGCTGCAGCGGCCTTTTCGGGAGCATTGTGATAGGCGTGTGCTGTGGTGCCTTCGAAGAACACCCGGCCTGTCGTCTCAGGGGGCAAGGGCGTGTCGTCATCGTCCAGAATATGGATGACCGAGCCATAGGCGCGGCCGACGCTGCCGGGGCGTTCCAGCCATTCGGCGCTGGTGATGTGGGTGAAGCCTACCGCTTCGGTGCCGCTATAATATTCCTGCAAGATCGGCCCCCACCAGTCGATCATCCGTCGCTTGATGTCCGGCGGACAGGGCGCGCCTGCATGGATCGCACAAGAATGCGATGGCGGATTGTCGGGCCGCTGCGGCAGGGCGAGCATCCGTGCAAACATGGTCGGCACCCACTGGCTATGGGTTACGCGGTGTTCGGCCAGCAGCGCCAGCGCATCAGCGGCATCGAACTTGCGCATCGCCACCACGGTGCCGCCCATGCGCTGGACCGTCATCGCCCAGCGCAACGGGGCCGCGTGATAGAGTGGTGCAGGGCTGAGAAACACCGTTTCAGCGCTCATCGCGAACAGCGCCCGAGCGCGCTCGACCCTTCGCCTATCGCTGCCCAGCGACGCCTGCCCGAGCGGGCGCTTCACGCCTTTGGGATGCCCTGTGGTGCCAGAGGTGTAGAGCATGTCGCTCCCCTCGACGGCGGGAAACGGCGCCACGTCGCCCTCCTCCCAGTGATCCGGGGTCAGCGCGTTCGGCACGGCAGGATCGTGGGTCAGCACCACCTTCGCCCCGCTGTCAGCGAGGATGTAATCGCGCTCGCGCACCGCCAGACGATCGGACAACGGCACGAAATAAAGCCCTGACATCTGCGCTGCCCAGGCTGCCACGAAGAACTCCGCGCTGTTCCCGAGGATCAGCGCCACCGTATCGCCGGGCGCGCAGCCAAGCGCGGCGAGCCGTCCGGCGAGCTGGCGGCTGCGAGCAGCGAGCGCACCGTAGCTCAGCGCCGCGCCATCAATGACCAGCGCCGCGCGCCCGGGCGCAGTCTCGGCCACGGCACCCGGGTGGAGGCTCATGCCGTTGGCTCCTGCGCGGGGTTGCCGAGATGCCCGGTTTCGTTGATGCTCACCACTGACAAACGTTCGAGCGAACTGCCTGCAAGCCGGGTAATCGAGCCGTAATCGGGCACAAAATTGGCATAGCCTGCGAGCCCCAGTGCATGGCTCAACAGAATGTTGATCGGAAAGCCGTGAGTGAAAATTACAGCAATCTTGCGGTGGTGGGCGGCAAAGATCGAGGCGAAGCCGTCCAGCGTTTCGGCCACGAAACGGTCGGAATCGATCCCGAAATAGCCCATCGGATCGGCCAGAAAATGCGCCCATTCGGCCTCGCCCTTGGCCCTGACCATCTCGATATTTGCATACGCGCCGCCATAGCGATCAACCTCGCCAAGCGCCGGGATGGTGGTGGCGGGGATTGCCAGCGCGTCCAGAAGCGGGGCGGCGGTCTCGGCGGCGCGGTGCATGCCGGAATGGATGACGACATCGATCGGCTCCTGCGCGAGGAAGGCCCCCACCGCCTGCGCCTGCCGGTGGCCATCGAGCGACAGCGGCGGGTTCCCCGCGCCGGGCTGGGCAGGGCCCTGCGGCTTGCCATGGCGCACAAGGATCAGGCGCATCTCAGCCCGCCTCCGCAATAGCCCGGAAGGCGTGATAGCCGCCATCCGCCTTGATATCCGCACCGTTGATCCACACCGCATCGGAGCTGAGCAGGAATTGCGCCACTGCAGCGATCTCGTCCGGGCGGGCATGGCGGCCCGTGAGAGCGGCGGCGGCGGCGATACGGTCCGCGCCAATCGAGGCTTCAAAATCGGCAAGAATGGGTGTTTCGACGGGGCCGGGGCTGACGGCGTTAACCCGCACGCCCTGCGCGCGCATGCTGTCGGCGGCACGCTGAACCCAGCGGATCAGCAGCGCCTTGGAATACTCATAGGCGGTCTTGCCGTCGCAAAGCGTGGCGCGCGCCGGCGGGGGCATCGCAAGCCAATCATCCTTGGCACGCTCGTCGAGCGGGCAACGCGCGGCGGTGACGCTGGCGATTGCGACGATCGCAGCACCGGGCGCCAGCCGCGACGCAAGAGCCTCGGTCAGCAACCGCGGCGCATCGAGGTTGACTGCCATGATTGCCGCCGGATCAGCGGTGCCAGGCAGGCCTGCGACATGGGCAATTCCGTCGAGCGCGCCTTCGATTCCAGCAGCGGCCGCGGTGATCGCGGCGCTGTCGGCAAGATCGCACACGATGTCGCCGCCTGCCCGGTCGAGCCCGATCACCATATCGCCCGCAGCCCGCAGGCGTGCGGCCAGCGAAGCGCCGATCCCACTCGCAGAGCCCGTGACAAGGATCCGGCGGCGGCTCATTGCCAGCGCACCATCATGCCAGTCCAGCCGGTGAACCAGTTCGAGGGCAGCCTGCTTGGTGCGGTCAGGACCTCGATAGCGGTGATCTCACGCAGCATGGTGTCGAACAGCAACCCGCTCTCGAGCCGGGCAAGATGCGTGCCCAGGCAGAAATGCGCGCCTACGCCGAAACCCACGTGAGGGTTGGGAGAACGGTCGAGCACCAGTTCGTTCGCGAGGTCGAACACGGCTTCGTCCCTGTTGGCGCTGGCGAACCACAGCACCACCTTGTCGCCCGCCGCAATCCGTGTGCCGGCAAGTTCGGTGTCGCAGGCGGCGGTGCGGCGCATATGCGCGACCGGCGAGACAAAGCGGCACATTTCCTCGATCGCAGAGGGCACCCACGCGGGATTGGTGCGCAGGGTATCCCACAGATCCTGCCGCACCAGCTGGGCAAGCCCGCCAGTCACCAGAAAGCGCGTGGTCTCGTTTCCGGCGACGGTTATCAGCATGAAATAAGCATCGAGGAGTTGCTGTTCAAGCGGCGCATCATCAAGCCGTGCGGCCACCATGCGACTGGCGAGATCATCGCCGGGGCGCTTGCGCTTGGCATCGGCGAGGCCGCGGAAATAGGCGAACAAAGCGGCGCGAGCCTCGGCTTGCTGGGCATCGGTGGCGCGCATGTCGCTCATCAGGTTGGCCCAGTTGACGAGACCAGGGGCCTCTTCGGCAGGCACGCCCAGCATGTCGGCGATCACCAGCATCGGCATGCGCACCGCGATCCGCTCAACGAAATCGAACGGCGCGCCGCGAGGCGTGCCTGCCACCAACTGCTCGATGATCGCGCGGAAGGCCGGGCGCTTGGCCCTGACCTGTTCGCGCGAAAGTCCGGGCATCACGATCGAGCGAAGCTTGCCGTGCAGCGGCGGGTCGGCATTGTGGACGCTCGGCGCGCCATGCCCCTCGGCCCGGCGGTTTCTGATCTGGGTGCCGTGGCCCGAAAGAAACACAGCGTGGTTGCGTGCCGCAGCCACCACCTCGGCGTGACGGGTGACGCACCAGAAGCCTGATCCATCGGCTTCCGGGTTGAACCATAGACCGGGCATCCGGCGCAGTTCGGCAAAGGCCTCGTGCTCGCGCGTGGCCTCGAATGGGGCAAGATCGAGCAGGTCGACAGCGGTCATCGGGGCTGTCCGCTGATGGTGCGATACCAGATCAGCCCGCAGCTTTTTCCGAGTCGGTCGATGAAGGCATCGTCGGGTTCCTGGCCGGCGAGGCCGACCTGCACATACGCAAGCTGTTCGGTGAGCGAGCTGAGGCCTTCGGCGACCATCGGAATATCGGGCAAGGGTGGCACCGCGCCGCTTGCCACCAGCCGTTCAAGCCAGCGTTCCGTGCGCGCGACATAGCGATCACGCATCTGCAGCCACACCCGGCGGAAATCGCTGTATTGCTGCTGCGCCGCTGCCTCGCGAGCGACCCGCAGCAGCAAGCGATTGGAGCGGTAATCGCGGAAGAACTGGATGTTGCGGCTTTCCAGTCGTTCAAGCGAGAGTGTGTCGGTCTCACCAACGGCGCGGGCGGTGGTGCGGCGCAGTTCCTCATTGAGCTGATCGAGCAACGCCAGCAGGATCGCATCCTTGTCGGCGAAGTGGCGGTAGAACAGGCCGTGGCTGATGCCTGCTTCGGCGACGATATCGGCGATCCGAACGGCGTTGTAGCCATATTCGCCGAACGCGACCGTTGCAGCAGAGAGCAGCTTTTCGCGCGTGGCCTTGCCCTTGCGCGTCGCCGGCAAGGCGATTGCCGCCGTTTCCTTTGCGTCTTCTGCCATCGCCGCTCTCCCGTCGCGGTTGTTCTTCGTGATGTCCTTTAAGCTCCATGATTGCAAAAGTGATGTCAATGTCATTTTTGCGTGACAGACCCTTTGCGCTTGGGCATTGTTAGGAGCCAGATCTACGGCAGCAAAAGCCGGGGGCGGAAACACGGGAGCAGGCCAATGGGCAGACTGGAAGGCAAGGTAGCCATCGTCACCGGTGCGACGGGCGGCATCGGCTCGGCAACAGCGCGCAAATTGCTGGACGAAGGGGCGCAGGTAATGCTCGCCGGACGCGATGCAGGGCGGCTCGGCGCAGCGGCAGAGGCTCTGGGTGCAGGTGACCGGGTTGCCACTTTCGCCGGTCAGCCCGCCGACGAGGATGATGTCACCGCGCTGATCGCGGCCACAACCGCAAGGTTCGGCGCGCTCCACGCGTTCATTGCCAATGCCGGTAGCGAAGGCAAGGTCATGCCGATTTCTCACACTAGCCTTGACGATTTCGAGGCCGTGCAGCGCACCAATGTCAACAGCGTCTTTCTTGCGATCAAGCACGCTGCCCCGGCCATACAGGCCGCAGGCGGCGGAGCAATTGTCGCGCTGTCCTCGGTCGCGGGTGAGGTGGGTGTGGCCGGGATCGGCGCCTATGCCGCAAGCAAGCACGCAATCGCCGGCCTTGTCCGCGTCGCCGCGCTGGAACTTGCCGCTGCTGGGGTCAGGGTCAACGCCGTTGCACCTGCGCCGATCGACAACGCGATGATGCAATCAATCGAGGGACAGGCGAGCCCTGATGATCCGGGTCTTGCCCGCGCCGGCTTCACGGCGCTGATCGCGATGGGCCGTTACGGCACCGATCGCGAGGTCGCCAATCTCATTACCTTCCTCGCCAGCAACGAGGCAAGCTATTGCACCGGGGGCAATTATGCGGTCGACGGCGGCTTTCTGGCAGCGTGAGGGAGCGCGGACGATGATCGACACCGAACCGCATCTTGCTGCCATGCTCGAAGCGCGCAAGGCCCGCCGCGCCATGCCGCCCTATATTCCGCAGGTCGATGGTGACGTGCAGACGCTGCTCGCCAGCTTTTTTGCCCGCGAGATACCCGGCAGCAGTGTTAGCGGCATCGCTCGAATCGGCGGCGGCGCATCGAAGGAGCAGTTCGTGTTCACCCTCGACGCCCCCGGTGAGCAGCCCCACCGCTATGTTCTCAGAATGGACGCGCTCGAAGGGATTACCGAGACGAGCAGGGCGCGTGAATACGAGATCCTCACAGCCTTCCGGGGCGTGGTGCCGGTGCCCGATCCGATATGGCTTGATGCCGACGCGACGCATTTTCCGACCCCGGCAATCATCATGGAATTTGTTGAGGGCGTAACCAAGCCGCAGACCGACGGGGTCAGCGTAACCGGCCTTGGTACGGTGCTGGGCGATCCGCTGCGCGGCCTGATCGCCCCGCAGTATTTCGCCAACCTCGCCGCGATCCACAAATTCGATTGGACGGCCGCTGGCCTCCGGCACTTCTCCGCCCCCACTGCCGACCCGAAACAGCCGACCCGCTGGCTGATCAATTTCTGGAAGGAGTTGCTCGAACAGGACGCGGTTACCTGCGAGCCGGTGCTACGACTGGCAACCCAGTGGCTGGAAGATCACGTGCCCGATTGCCCTGCGCCTTGCGTGGTCCATGGCGACTACCGCACCGGCAATTACCTGTTCGACGAGGCAAGTGGCCGGGTCACCGCCATTCTCGACTGGGAGATGAGCTATATCGGCGATTTCCACGCCGACCTCGGCTGGCTGCTGCAACCGGTTTTCGGCAGCAATATCGGCGGGGTGTTCAGGGCGAGCGATATTGCCCCGCCTGCCGAAATGATCGCCCATTACGAAGCAGCGAGCGGCAATCGGGTGGACCCGGTCAAGCTCCACTACTTCACCGTATTCAACGCCTGGAAAAGCTACGTCCTTGTCTCAGCGCTTGGGATGCAGGCGGCGCGCACGGCGCACAACCATCAGGACGTGCTGCTGACCTTTCTCGCTGCGACGGGGCCGATGTTTGTCGATGATCTTGCGCGACTTCTGATGATGGAGGAAAGCCGATGAACCCGTCGGTCGATGATCGCCTCAATTCCGTGCTGCGCGCGTTGCAGACCGTGGTGCTCCCTGCCTTGCCTGACCACGCGAGCCTTGCGCGCGAACAGGTGATGCTGGCGATGGGGCATATCCAGATCATCCAGGCGCAGCGCGATGCCACGCCCGCATTCGAGCAGGACGAGCTTGACGATCTCCGGAACATGGCAGGAGCAATCCTTGCGATCCACGTGGCCCCCGAGGTCTGCGCGCGGGAACGCGATGCGCTCGCCGCTGTGCTGGCGCAAGCCGATGGCGATGGTCCGCCGCGGCAGGCCGCCGAGGCGATCCGGACCGCGATCGATGCACTGCTGATCGCCGCGCGCACCGCAGGCGAGGCCAACTTTCACACAGCATTGGCGGCCACAATCCTTCCGCTTGGCCGCGCGCGCGCGCTCAAGGACCGAGAATGGTTCGCGATCATGGGCTTCGATATCGAACTGAGCGGCGGCTGAGGCTGGCCGGTGATGCGCTTCGACGGGCATTTTCGCATGGCGATCGGCGGTGCGCTGGAAAGCGGCACAGGGCGGATGGCTGTGATTAACCCCGCGACCGGCGGCGGGTTCGCCGAAGCCCCCGACGCCGACCGCACCGACCTTGACCGGGCGGTCGCGGCAGCGCGCGCGGCCTTTCCCGGCTGGGCCGCAACGCCGCACTCTGATCGCGCCGCAAAGGTGGAGGCCTTAGCCGATGCTGTCGAACAGCGCGCCGGCGATTTTGCTCTGCTGCTGACCCGCGAACAAGGCAAGCCGCTGGCTGAGGCGCGGCGCGAGGTGCTGGGCCTTGCCGCCTGGCTGCGCGCCGCCGCTGGTCTGACGCTCCCGGTAACGGTGCACGAAGACAGCCCGGCGCGCTATTGCGAAACCCGCCACGTGCCGATCGGGGTGGTGGCCGCGATCGCGCCGTGGAACTATCCTCTGCTGCTCGCCTCCTTCAAGCTTGGCCCGGCGCTGGTCAGGGGCAATTGCGTGGTGCTTAAACCCTCGCCCTTCACCCCGCTGACCTCGCTCAAGCTGGGTGAGCTTGCCCAAGCTATTCTGCCGGCGGGCGTGCTGAACGTGGTATCGGGCGGCGATGCGCTCGGACCTTGGCTGACCGCGCATCCTGGTATCGACAAGATCGCCTTCACCGGATCGACAGCCACCGGCAAGCGCGTGATGGCCGGTGCAGCCGAGACCCTCAAGCGGATAACCCTTGAACTGGGAGGCAATGATCCGGGCATCGTCATGCCCGATGTCGATCCGGCCGCACTTGCACCCGAGCTGTTCTGGGCCGCCTTCGGGAATGCGGGACAAGTGTGCCTCGCCACCAAGCGGCTGTATGTTCACAAGGCGGTCTATTCACAAGTATGCGACGCGCTGGTGGCATATGCTGCCGATGTGAAAGTCGGGGATGGCGCAGACGCCGATACGCAGATTGGGCCCATCAATAATTCCGAGCAATATCGCCGACTTCTGGACCTGCTCGCCGATTGCCGTGCGCAGGGGCATCGCTTCGCCTGCGGTGGCTCGATCTTGCCCGGACCCGGCTATTTCCTCGCGCCGACCATCCTCGACAACCCGCCCGAAGCTTCAAAGATCGTGCAGGAGGAACAGTTCGGACCGATCCTGCCCTTGCTGGCTTACGATGACGATGATGACGTCGTGGATCGCGCAAATTCAGGGCCTTACGGTCTTGGCGCGACGATCTGGGCGAACGACGAACAGGCCGGATGGGCGCTCGGTGAGAGAATTGCGTCAGGTAACGTGTGGATCAACGAATGCCGCCCTCTGTCGCCTCTGGTGCCCTTTGCGGGTCATAAGCAGTCGGGCTTCGGCGTAGAGAACGGGCTTGAGGGAATGCTGGAATACACCCTCCCACGCTCATCCAGCATGAGACGGCGCAACAAGTAGACCTAAGCCTCCACCTTGCTCCGGCAGTGAGAATGGCTTCGAACGGGCGGGACATGAATGGCATATTGTCGCGATTGCAGTAATTTCCTGCTGTCCGGCTTAGGGCCGAATTTCCGCTGCGCTGCCATACCGCTTGTGAAACCTCTGGTTATCGGCTTGTGACAGAAGCCGTCGTTGGAGACGCCGACTAGCAACGGCAGGAAAGTCCCAGACCCAGATCTTGGGGATGGGGGCTGGAGGGACTCTGGGAACGTCAGCTTCTGGGGACGTACTCAGGCTGGTTGATTGACCCAATTAAAGGCGCAAAGCGGATACTTACTGGTCTCAAATGACGCTCGCGCATGCTTAGGTAATAATGTCCACTGCATCTCGACTGCCCTACCTTCGGCTGTCGGCCTAGCGGTGCTTTAGCAGCTGCAGATAGCCCCCGTTCACGAAGCGGCGCGCCTCGGCGATAAGCCGGAGCGTGTGCCGCCTTTCACCGGACCCTTTCCATGTGGCACCCGCAAAAGAGTGAAGGCGCGGGAAGACGAGGCCGAAGGCTAGC
>DAIQNP010000038.1:0-13004 GCA_036788335.1 Erythrobacter sp. | reverse complement strand
TGTAGCGATTGGGTCCGGCATAGAACTGCAAGCGCACCCGCGAGGCACCGGCCTCACCCGGAAAGCGCGCCCGGATCGTGACATTGGCAGGCGGCACCGTGCCGGTGACCCGCGCACTTGCAGCGTCGATGGCCGCCGCGTCGCCGCCGAACACCCGCGCAACATAGACCCGCTTGCCGCCCTCCTGGAAAAAGGCGCGCACCGCGTTCCACATGTAATTGTCGACCGTACCGCCGTTTGCGCCGGTAAAGTTGAGCTGCTGGCGCCCGCCGTAGATCCGCTCGAACTCGACCAGTGAGGTGATGATCTCCGGCTCGATGTCGAGCGGACCGTAGCGGGTCGGGCCGACAAAGCCGGTGGTGGTGGTGCTGACACCTTCGATCGACTTGGCGCGGTAGGATACCTCCTCCACGAATACGCCCGGGGCCAGATATTCAGGCATGATTGTGCCTCCTTGATTCAACTCGCCTCAAGATAGAGGCTGGACAGTGGTGTGGTGTCGGTGTCGCGCGTGCGCAGCACGAGCCGCTCGCCGAGGACGAGTTCCGGATTGGGCATGGCGTTCGCCGCATCGATTCGGTCGAGTGCCGGGGTGGCAGTGCCGTTCAACTGGTCGAGGATCGCGGTGAAATCGGGGGGCAGCAGCGATCCGTCATCCGCTGTCTCGCCCGTCAGCCCGTCGAAATGGACCGAGATGCGGATCGTCCAGGCGATCCGGGCGCGCCCGTTGGCCGCTTCGGCCGGGGTGGGTGCGGGCAGGGGGGGGTAAGGAAAAGCGACCTCGACATTCCCGTTTTCGTCGGCCAGGCCAAGGCCGACCGTCGTGTTGCCGTGACGGATCCGCAGCAGTGCCCAGCCCGCCGGGCGATTGCGCCCGCCCGGCTGCCGGATCGCAAGATTGGCCGCGACGCGTGCGACCGGCACGTCGTAGGTCCTGCCAGTGCGGCTGAAGAGCGGCACGTAATCGGGCTCGTCCTGTCCCGGCTTGAGCAGTGATCGGATACGGGCCTGCGGCGGGTTGCCCCAGACATCCCAGTGGGTCTGGCCAGGGTCGGGCATGGCGTAGGAGAAGCGGACCGGCAGAAATCGGCCGCGCAGATCGCTGACCTGCACCTCATAGGCGCGTGCGGTGCCGACCCATTCTGCCGGGAACTGGCCGATCGTCGCCGGATCGACCGGATCGCGCTCGGCAATGGTGCGCAGCGCCAGCGGCGGCAGGATCGCAGCAACACCGGGCAGCTGGCGCGGCAGCCACCGCCCGCCGCGCGCGGGTTCCAGCGTCTGGCGCTGCTCGGGGTGAGTGGCATCGCGCATCGTTACGTCCAGCCCCGCATCAATATCGGCAAGGCTGGCCGCATCGACAAAGCGAAGCGCGCCGGGCACCCGCAGCCGGAACTTGTCGGGGCTGGGCAGCCGGGTCATGGCGTGCCGCTCCCGCCTGGATGCCGGTGGGCGCCGAATTCGAACTCCCGCTCGATTACCGGGGGGTTTTCGCTCAGTGCCACGGTGCTGTCGATCAGCACCATGCGCAGCTGATAACTGGCATAGGCCGGATAGCGCTTGACGCGCTCCCACAAGGCCAGGTGATCGGCCAGCGGCAGGGGATCGGCGACCAGTTCAACATCCTCGGTCGGTGGGAAGATCGTTGCCTCGGACAGATAGGCGTTGAGCTGCGCGGCGGAGATGTGCCCGACGTCGGCGAACATCCGCATCACCCAGCCCAGCATGCGCTGCTGGCGTCCGACCGAGCCGGCAAAGGGAACGATCAGGAAATGCAGGTCGAGCGGTAATGACGGTTTGAAGCGGTTGCCAAAGACATCGGCACGCGGCGCGCGCGCGCGCAGTTCCTTGTTGATCGTGACCCGCCACAGCACGATCGCGAACCCGTCGTCGGACTGATCTTCTTCCAGTTCGGCCACATGGAAGGTGTCGACCTTGAGTGTGCCGCCGAATTCGGCGCGGGGATAACGCTCCTCGATCAACCCCTTCAGCGCTGCGGCCGCGGCGGCAATGGCCTGGTACTGGGCCATCAGTTGCGCCCTGCCGCGAGAAGAATGGCGTCCTTGAGGGCGGGAAGGGCCGCTTCATCGAGACACAGGTCCCCGCTGATGCGGCGGAATACGCATGCGGTGCGCCCTTCGGCAGCCACCATCACGATCCCTGCGTCGGGTCGCGGACGGGTGTAGCCTGCAGGATCCGCGTCACCGTCCACCGCATTCAGGATCAGCACATCGTAGTCGGCAGGCACCTGACCATCGCGGGAGTCCATGATCTCGATCTCGGGCGTACCCATCAGGATGTCGCGCATGATCGCTTCGACCAGTTGCGGCACCGCGCCGAGAACGACTCGGACAGCTGTCATCGTGCAAGGCCAGGCAGGTGTTCGTGCATGGCCGAAACATCGCGTAGCCCGGCCGGCTGCGCATGAACCGTCGTCCGGCAAAACGGTTCATGTGACGGTCCGGACCGTTTTGCCTGTGCCACTCGGGTGCCGATGTGGTATGACTACCTACGGGGACGCTTCGCACCAACGCGAACCGCTTGATTCGATTGTGTTCGGTCTGACAGTTCAGGAAAACCGGTCCGGTCCGTCCGGTCCGAACAGGTTTCCTGCAGGATCACAGACCCATCGAATAGCGGAAGCCGAACGCAATTAACGTACAGGCAGGGGTGAGTATTCCCTCCGGGTGTTTCACGCGAATGGTCTTGGCAGGATCGTGGCGATGTCTGCCTGATCTTGCATAGCGGGGACCTGTCCAGCCTGATGGAACAGAAGGAAGCAGGTAATGTCGATCGCAGGGGGGACGTGCGGGACGGCGACTGAACCGGCAATGCGTTTGCGTTGCATGATTGTCGCAGATGTGATGCTCTATCGCGAGGGATTGGCGCGCGGCCTATCCCGGCTCGGGAATGTCGAGGTTGTCGCCTCGTTGGCATCTCCGGAAGCGAACGCGGCGATCATGCGCGAGGCACCCGATATTCTGGTGATTGATATTTCGCACATGGCAACGCTCGAGATTGTGCCTCCGCTGATCTATTCGCATCCCGATCTCCCGGTCGTCGGATTCGGAATCGGCGGGTCGGCCGACGCCATCCGCTGTGCGGAGGTGGGGATATCTTCCTTTGTCGGCAGGGACGATTCGATTGAAGATCTCGATCGCGCTATTCTGAAAGCGGCGCGCGGGGAGGCTGTGTGCAATCCGCGTCTGACCGCGCGGCTCATTCGGCATCTTGCCTCGCTGACCGGCAAGGCGCACGAACGCGCCGACAATTGTCTTACCGCCCGCGAGCGCGAAGTCGCCTCGCTGGTCAAGGTCGGCCTGTCGAACAAGCAGATCGCGATCGAGCTCGGGATCAGTCCCGCGACGGTCAAGAACCACGTTCACGTCATCCTCGACAAACTCGATATGCCGCGCCGATCCTCGATCGGCATGGTGGTCTGAACCGGCTCTGTTCAGGTCGGCATTTGCGGGTTCGGGCGACCTTTGCAGAACGCCCCCACCATGCTCCGCTGCAAACTGCTTGCGACGAAAATGGCGCGCGCCTAGTGCCGCCGCCATGACCGAAAAAGACCTGACCGATCGCAAGTTCTACCGAGCGGGCGAGGAAACCGAATTCGCCGAGGGCGTGCCCGAACGCACCCCGCAGACGATGCATCCGGCCTACAAGCTGGCGTTCCGCGACACCGATTTTCTGCTGCGAGACGAGCTGCGCCCGGTGCGGTTCCAACTGGAACTCCTGAAGCCCGAAATGCTGCTCGACGAAGCGCGGGTCGGGTCGACGCTGGTGATGTACGGATCGGCGCGCATCCCCTCGCCAGCACAGGCGGAACAGCTGCTCGAAGCGGCCAAGGAAGGCGACGACCACGCCCGCAAGGTGGCCGAACGGCTGGCCGAAAAAGCGAAATACTACGACGAAGCCTACAAGCTGGCGCGGCTGGTCAGCGAAAAGGCGATCATCGAGGACGGGAAGCGGCAATTCATCGTCACCACCGGCGGCGGGCCGTCGATCATGGAAGCGGGCAATCGCGGCGCGTCGGATGCCGGCAGCGAATCGATCGGGCTCAATATCGTGCTGCCCCATGAACAGGCGCCCAATTCCTATGTCACGCCCTATCTGAGCTTCCAGTTCCACTATTTCGCGCTGCGCAAGATGCACTTCCTGCTGCGCGCGCGCGCGGTGGCGGTGTTCCCCGGCGGGTTCGGGACCTTCGACGAATTTTTCGAACTGCTCACGCTGATCCAGACCGGCAAGATGAAGCCGATCCCGATCATCCTGTTCGGCAAGGATTTCTGGACCCGCGTGATCGATTTCGAGGCGCTGGCCGAGGAAGGCACGATTTCCAAGGCCGATCTCGACCTGTTCACATGGTGCGAAACCGCCGAAGAGGCGTGGGCCTGCATCAGCGATTTCTATGAGTTGAAACGGTAGGCTTTCGATCCGGCTTGCGCTGGCGCTCCTTCAATCCAGCCGCCGCACCGCCTGATGCCCCAGCGGGCCGTTGCCTGCCCCGAAACCCGGCGCGGCCTCGATCGCGCGCAGGACGAAATTGCGGCCCAGTCTGACCGCGTGCTCCAAGGGCTGGCCGTGGCCCAGCAACGTTGCGATAGCCGATGACAGGGTGCAGCCGGTGCCGTGGGTGTGGGCGGTGTCGATCCGCGCATGATCGAACTGCACCGCGCGCCCACCCGGCACATACAACACGTCGATGATCCGCGCGTCGCCGGTGTGCCCGCCCTTGGCCAGCACGGCGGCGCCGGTGGCATGGGCGAGCTCCTCGGCGGCTGCGATCATTTCGCTGGTGGTGGACAGATTGCGCCCCACCAGATGGCCGAGTTCGGGCAGATTGGGAGTGATCAGCTCGGCGCGCGCGAACAGGGTCTCGCGCAGCAGCGCAATCGCCGCCGGGTCGATCAGCGCCGCGCCCGAGGTGGCGATCATCACCGGGTCCACCACCACCGGCGCGGTCACGCCTTCCAGCGCGCGGGCGACATGGGCGATAATGTCGGCATCGTGCAGCATCCCGATCTTGATCGCATCGACCCCGATATCGGTCAGGCACGAGGCGATCTGTTCGGCCACCACATCCCCTCCCATCGGGGCAATCGCCTGCACCCCAACCGAATTCTGCGCCGTCACCGCGGTGATCGCCGTCATGGCATAGCCGCCCAGCATGGTGACGGTCTTGATATCGGCCTGAATGCCCGCCCCGCCCGAGCTGTCGGAACCGGCGATGGCCAGAATGCGAGGGGGATTGCGGGGCACAGGTGTGATGGTCATGGCGCGTGCCATAGCAATTCCCCGCAGCAGCCGAACCCGTTTTCGGGTGCCCGACGGCGAATTCAGGTCAGAGCCGTGCGACCCGCACCCTCCGGCGTAATTTTACCTAAGCCCTGAGTCGGGCAAAATTTTCGGGCCTTGCCTAGTCACTATGCTTCTGTCGCGTTGACGCCCTTGGGAAGTGATGTGACGTCCGATGCGCGATTTTCTGACACTGTTCAAACTTGATACCAGCGATGCCGAACTGATGCGCGCGCAGTTCAAGGCGTTCTGCGGCCATATCCCGCTGCTTTACGTCATCCTCGCGTGCAACACGGTGGCGATCACGGTCATCACCTTCCAGCCGGGCCAGCTGGTCAGGACGCTGCTGTGCCCGATTGCCATCGCCGCCTTTGCGCTCAGCCGCGCCGTGTGGTGGTATCGCCAGACCGACACCGATCAGTTGAGCGATGCCGCGATTGCCGGCCACCTGAAGCGCGTCTGCGCGCTGGCGATCATCCTGACCCTGACATTCAACGCATGGGTGATCTGGGTCTACCAGGATGCCAGTGCCTTTGCCCGCAACAACCTCACCTTCTTCCTTGCCCTCAGTCAGATCAGCACCGTGTTCTGCATGATGACCCTGCGCGCAGCGGCGATGCGGGTGGCGGTGGTGAGCACGGTGTCCTTCGCGCTCTAATTCTCGTGGGTCGACGGCGGCCGGTTCCTGCCGCAGTCGCTGGTCCTGTGCTTCGTGTGCTTCGGCATGGCAGTGGTGACCCACAGCTTCAACCGTTCCTTTTCCGAAGTGGTCCGGTCGCGCCGCACCTTGCATATCCGCCAGCTGGAAACCGAAAAACTGAGCGAGGAAAACCGCCGCATCGCCTTTACCGACCCGCTGACCGGCCTGCCCAACCGCCGCGAACTGCTCGGCCGGCTGGACCAGCTCGAAGCGCGCCGGGACCTGCGGCCCAACAGTCTGGCAGTGGTGTTCATCGATCTCGATGGGTTCAAGCAAGTCAATGACGAGCACGGCCATCAGGCCGGCGATGCGCTGATCCGCAGCGTCTGCCAGCGGCTCGGCGAACAATGTCCCTCCCACGCTGCTGGCGCGGGTGGGCGGGGACGAGTTTACCATCCTGCTCGAAACCGGCGCAACCGTGGAAGGCGCGCAGGCGCAAGCCCTGACGCTGGCACTGCGGTTGCTGGAAGAGATCGCGGTGCCGGTGGTGGTTGACCGCCACGTGTTGCAGGTCAGCGGCTCGATCGGGATCGCTGCCAATTGCGAGGTGGCTGGCAACCCGCGCGAATTGCTGCGTCGGGCCGATATGGCAATGTATCACGCCAAGACCGAGGGCAAGGGACAGATCGCGCTCTACAGCGAGGAGCTCGACAAGGGCCGTTTGCGGCGGCTCGACATCGAAGCGCAGATCGGTGGAGGCCTGATCCGGGGCGAATTCGACATCGTCTACCAGCCGATCGTCGATGCCGCGACCGGCGCGATCGTGTCAGCCGAGGCGCTGCTGCGCTGGCCGCGCCGAGCGGAGGGTGCGCTGCTACCCGATGAGTTCATTGCGATTGCTGAAATGACCGGGCAGATTCACCCGCTCGGGCTGTTCGTTCTCGAACGGGCGTGCGGCGAGTTGCGCGGGTTTGCGGGCCTCAAGCTCAGCGTGAATGTCTCGCCTGCGCAATTTCGTCATCCGGGGTTCGAACGGCAGGTGTTCCAGATACTGGCCAAAACCGGCTTCCCGGCCGCGCGCTTGCAGCTCGAGATCACCGAAAGCTATCTGCTGGCCAATCCCGAACGCGCGCTTAACGCGATAGGGCAATTCAAGGCAAAGGGCATATCGCTGGCGCTCGACGATTTCGGCACGGGCTTTACCAGCATCCATTACCTGCGGTCTTACGGTTTCAGCCATATCAAGATCGACAAGTCGCTGCTGGTCGGGCTGGAACCGGGCAGCAAGGCGACCATGCTGGTGGCAGGCGCGATCACGCTGGCGACGGCGCTGGACATGGAAGTGATCGCCGAAGGGGTGGAAAGCGCGCAGCAAGCCGCGATCCTGCGCAGCGCCGGGTGCCACCAGATGCAGGGCTACCACTTCGGCCGGCCGATGCCGCTGGGGCAATTCACCGCGCATTACTGTGAGAATGGCAAGGCTGACAGCCCTGCGGCGCACCTGCGCGCGGCGCGTTGAGGCGCCGGCAGGACGTCATGCCAGCAGCCATGAACCGCGAGCGTGCCGAGGCAGGCCCGCGCGGCTAACGGTCTTTGTCATTGCGGTGACACTGCTTGTCAATTGGCGGCGGCGCCACCCTGCGGCAATCCGCTGGCACATCCATGATGATCTGGGGGGCCAGCCACAAGTGAAACGGAAATCAGCATTCTGCGCAAGCGCGGCCAGGCTTCGGGCCGGTTTCGGAACCTGTCTGGCGCTGGCGAGCACTTTGGCGGCTCCGGCTGCATTGGCTCAGGACGCGGGGTCGCAGAACCAGGCCGACGCCAACGCAGCCCGTGCACAGGCCGAGGCCGATTATCGCGCATTGTCGGCGCAGGTCAGCCAGCGTGCAGGCGATCCCGCCTTCGACTACGCGCTCGGGCTCGCCGCACTGGATGCCGGGCTGTACGGCGACGCGATCATCGCCTTGCAGCGGGTGCTGGCCGTGCAGCCGGACAACGCCGCCGCCCGCGCCGAACTGGCCCGTGCCTTCGCGCTGGCCGGAGACATCGACACCGCCCGCGAACAATTCGCCACGGTTGTCGACGATCCCAGCCTGCCCGATCCGGTGCGCCAGCGCTTTACCGGCTTCGTGCGCCAGTTCGACCGGCAGATTGCCGGCGGCGGTTCGGACATCAGCGGTTTTGTCGATGCCCGCTTCGGCCACGACAGCAACATCAATTCCGCCACCGAGCTGAACAGCATCGTCATCCCGCTGTTCAGCTTCCTCGGCCCCGGCCAACTCGGCGGCGCGGCGGTGGCGCAAGCGGATGAATTCGTCGACATTACCGCAGGCATCTCCGGGGTGACAGCCATCGGCCGACAGGACCGCCTGTTCGCCTCGCTGCTGGGCAACTGGCGCGATAATCTCAGCACCAGCCTGTTCGATCAGGCCGCGCTTACGGCGACCGCGGGCTATGCTCACAGCTTTGCCAATCAGGACGTGCTCTCGGTCTCCGCCCAGGCGCAGCAGTTCTGGCTCGACGATCGCGGCTTCCGCAGTTCCTATGGGCTGACGACGCAATACACCAAGCCCCTGAAGGGTGGCCGGGCGATGACGCTGTCGGCGCAGTGGAACCGGCTCGATTTCGATGGCGACCCGCTGCGCGATGCCGATCGCTTTTCGGCCGGGGTCGGCTTCGTCGGCAAGGTCTTCGCCGCCAATATCAACGGCGGCACCGAGGAAACCCGGCTGGCTGCGGGCGACCACCTGTCGTTCGATTTCGTCGCGGCCAATATCGGCGCCGAGGTGCCGCTGGCCAAGCGCGCCGCGCTGGTGGGCGGCATCGCCTTCGACCTGCGCCGCCACGACGCGCCCGATCCGCTGTTCCTGACGGCGCGCAAGGACGAGCGGCTCGACCTGTCGGCAGGACTGAAGGTGGCGGTAACCGATCGCCTCTTCCTCCAGCCGACCGCCACCTATTCGCGCAACTGGAGCAACATTGCTCTGTTCGATTTCGAGCGCTGGACCGTGTCGGTCGGCGCGCGCTTCGAATTCTGATCCTCGCCTCGGGAGGCCATGTCATGACTGCAATTGCGAACACCTCTTCTGCCCGGACTTTCGCCCGCTGCGCCCGGCTGCTGCTGGTCGGCGCCTCGGGCCTTGCGCTGAGCGCGCCGCTGGCGGCCAACCAGCTGCTGTTCACCACCAGCGAAGCGCAGCCCGAAACCGGGGAGCGGATCGATCAGCGCTCCGGCCTGACCCAGATCGCGCTGACCGGCGGGGGCACGGTATCGATCGTCGATGCAGCGGAATACCGGATCAACCCCGATGGCTCGATCGACCTTTACGAAGGCGCGATCACGGTCGCAGGCGTCGATGGACGCGAAATCGTGGTGCGGATGCCCGAAGGCCTTGAAGGCCGGGTGATGGGCACAGGATCGGCGGGCAACTTCGCGGTCCGCGCCAATGGCGAGGCGAGCGGGCATGCGTTGACCGGCGCGGTGCGGATCGGGCGCGCGGGCGCATTGGAACGCTTTGCCGATGGCGCCATGTGGCGCGTGCGGGATCAGGGCGGGGTGCGCCGGGTTGTGGCCAATGCCGCGCAGGTGCAGCCCGATGCGGCTGACGGAGCGGTCGGTGTCTCGCCCGCACGGGCCGACAGCGTCGTTCCGATCGGCGGGGGCGCCGGTCCGGTGGCGCTGGCGCTCAACGGCATTCCGGCAGGCTTCGGCGATCAGCTGGCCGCTGCCGGGGCTTCGGGCAACATCATCGCGGCGGCACGGCGGATCGAGGCGGTGGTCGGCAACCCTGATCTCGACACCTTCCCGAGCGGCGATCTTGCCTTGTTGGTGGCTTCGGCCGCGCGGCTTGAAGGCAGCTTGGGCGGCGCGCCCTTCCCGCAGGCACAGGCCGACATCATCCGCGCCTACCTGCGGTTTCTTGCCAGCGGCGGCGCGGGCAGCGAGTTCGTGGCGGCCTATAGCGGTTTCGTCGCCGATTACCTCGACCTGATCCGCGCCGGCGGGCTGCCGAGCGGCTTTGCGGTGGCAGGCGGCGGAGCGGGTGCGGGCGTCGCGGATGTCGATGCCTACCTCGCTTATATCGGCCGCACCGGCGCGCTCGCCAACCTTGCCGCCCGCGACCGGGTGTTGGCCGAGGCGTACCTTGCGTTCCTCGCCAACGGCGGCAACCGCGATCTGTTCGCGGGCTCCTTCGCCGATCTGACCACCGCCTATTTCGCCTTCGTGCGCGGCGGCGGCGATCCTGCGGCCTTCACCGGCGCGAGCGAAGCGGCGCTGATCCAGACCATCGCCTTCCTGCGCGATAGCGGGCTGACCGCGCAGCTAAGCGTCGCCGACCGCGCGCTGGTCGAGGCCTTCCTCGCCAATGGCGGGCTGGCCTTCGCGGCGCAGTACCGCAGCGCGCTGGGCGATTATTTCGCCTTCCTTGCGAGCGGACGCCGGCCGAGCGATTACACCGCGCTCGATCAGGTGACCTTGCGCGCCTATCTGGAAACTCTCGCCGACACCGGCTTGCTGGCGAGCGTGCTGGGGGAGCAGGCGGGCTTTTATGCCGATTACCTCGCCTTCCTGCGCAGTGGCGGTGATGCCAATGGCTTTGCCGGGCTGCCGGTCAACATCTTCGCCGGTTATGCCGCGCAGCTCGAAGCCTATCGCGCCTTCCTTGCTGCGGGCAATCTGCCGAGCGCCTTTGCGGCGGCCGATGCGGCGCAATTGCAGGCCTTGATCGCCGAACTGCAGGCAGCCGGCGCGCTGGAACGGTTCCTCGGCGCGGACGCGGCCTTCTTTGCCGCCTTTGCCGACTTCGTGCGCGGCGGCGGGGCGTTTGATGCCTTTGCAGGGCTGAACGCCAATATCTTTGCCGGTTACGCCAGCCAGCTTTCGGCCTATTTCGCCTTTCTCGAACGCGGCGGGCTGCCGTCGAGCTACCAGCCGTTGAGCCAGGAACTGATCGCGCAATATCTCGCCGAATTGCAGGCGGCGGGCGCGCTGGCGCGGTTCCTGCCGGAACTCGGCGATTTCTACGCGGCGTACTTCGCCTTCCTGTCAAATGGCGGCAATCCCGACACCTTTGCGGGCCTTCCGGTCCCGCCCGATTTCGGTGCCTTCGCTGCGGCGCTCAACGCCTATGCCGAGTTTCTTGCGGCGGGCGGGCTTCCGGCCGATTTCACCGGGCAGGACCTCACCGTGCTCGCGAGCTTCATCGCGGCATTGGTCGATGCGGGCGAGCTGGAGGCGCGGCTTGGGGCCAATGCCTCGCTGCTGAGCGCCTATTTTGCCTTCATCGCCGATGGCGGCGCGCCCAATGGTTTTGTCGGCCTGCCGGTCTTTGCCGACTACGTCACGGCATTGAACGCCTATTTCGCGTTCCTCGCTGGCGGAGGCCTGCCGGGCGATTACACCGCTCTCGATCAGGCGACGCTCAACGCCTATCTGGCGGCGCTGGCAAACGCGCAGGGCGGGTTGACCGCGTTCGGTAACCTCGATGCCTTCTTCCGCGATTACTTCGCTTTCGTCAGCGCAGGCGGCAACCCGGCGAATTTCTCAGGCCTGCCAGTGTTCGTGCAGTATGTTGAAGCGCTCAACGCCTACTTTGCTTTCCTTGCAGGCGGCGGCCTGCCGAGCGAATACACCGCGCTCGATCAGGCAACGCTCAACGCCTATCTGGCGGCGCTGGCGGACGCGCAGGGCGGGCTGGCAACATTTGCCGATCTCAACGCCTTCTTCGCCGAGTACTTCCTCTTTCTGGACGGCGGCGGCGATCCCGACCAGTTCGCGGGGCTTCCGGTCAATGGCGGCGGCGCAGGCGGGGGCGGCAATCCCGACCTTGCGCCCCGGCTCGCGGGCGCGCTGTTTTTCGCCTCGTTTGCGGGGGGCAGCAACGTCGCCACCCAGACCGATCTGGCGGTCGCCAGCGATGGACAGATCACCGATGCGACCATCAACGGCGCGAGGGTCCCCCTCATCGGGGGGCCGGACGTGGCCTTCGACGAGCGGGGCTGGGAGGTGACCGCGGCCGGGCGCTTCGGCAATGCCGTGGCATTCACCAGCTATCGCGACCGTGACAGCACGCTGGGCAGCAACTCTGTGCTCAATTTCGTTGGCGGCGTGCCGACCACCGTCCTGCCGCAGTCCGGGCTGGTCTCCTATCGCCTCGTCGGCGGAGCTGCACCGACCGAGCGCGGAATGGCTGCCGGTTCTGAAGGATTCTTCGATGGTAACCTGGCCGTTGCGTTCGGGGGGGCCGCGCCGCGGGTGGGCTTCGATTTCGAGGTGACGTCGGGCGCGACGACCTTTGCGTCCGGCACGCCCGGCGGGGCGGCCGATCCGCTCAACGGCGGCATGACGGTGAATGCAGCGGGCCGGTTCACCGGCTTCCTTCCGGCACGGGCAATAGCCGGGACCGGCTGCACCCGCGCCAACAGCTGCATCAGCAATGTGGAAGGCGGGCTGTTCGGAGAAGACGCAGGGTTTGCCGGGCTGGTCTATTTTCTCAACGATGCGTCCGATACCTCGGCACTTCGCCTGATCTCCGGCTCGGCGATCTTCGGCAGGCAGGGTGATGCCCTCGACGGGCTCGGCACACGGCCGGACGGCGGCGGCACTTCGGGTGGGACCGGCAACCCGTTGAGCGCTACCGTCACGACCGACTTGTTCGTCAGTCAGGGCAATCTGGTGGTGCTTGATTTCAGGACCACCAATCCGACCCGGACCAATTCGCTCGACACAGTGCAGATTACGCCCGGCAGCTTTGGCTACACGACGGATGCTGATGGCCGGGTGATTGAGATTGGCGGCAGAAATGGCTGGTTTGACCGGATTGCGCCGGTGGGAGCGAACCCTGTCGAAGCCACCAACACCGATATTGGCCGCACGACATCGGGCGCGGTGCGCTGGTCGCGCTGGAGCAATGGTGTGGTTAACGGCAGTCGCTTTGGCAGGCCGCCACCCTTCAGCGTGAGCGCCAATGGCGGGTATCATATCATCATCGGCACGCCATCCAGCAACCTTCCGGCCAGCGGGCGGGTCGACTATACCCTTGCCGGCGGCACAAGTCCC
>DAIQNP010000037.1:0-13245 GCA_036788335.1 Erythrobacter sp. | reverse complement strand
CGCGGTCGGTGCGTTCGGCCAGCGGGGCGATCTGCTCGTCGGCGAAGCGCGCGGTCGAATCGCGGATTATCTGCGCGGCCTCGCCAAGCTGGAAGTCGAAATCGGGGGTAGCGCGCATGATATTTTCCCAAACAAGCAATGATCGTTCGGCCAAGCGCATAGCAAGTCGACAAGCAAAGGCCAACGCCCCGGCTAGGGTTCCCGCAAGATCCGACAATCGTCCGACACCGTGCCCATCTTGGCGCACTCTGCCAACCGAGGTTGTTTTGACGCATCCCCGGTGTGTTGTAAGAAGGTGACTTGACCTATCCAGAGCCTGCCCCCTGGCCGACCGGCACCCTCCCCGCGCAAGCGCTTTGCAGCGAGCCGGAGCGGCTGGTGGTGCTCGCCAGTTTCGAACTCGAATCGCTCATGGGCGATCCCGAACTGGCCCGAATCGCCCGATTTGCCGCGCGGCTGTGCAATGCGCCCTCGGCCGCGATCAGTCTGGTCGAGGAGGAACGCCAGCTGTTCCTGGTGCGCGAAGGGCTCGATCTGGCGCACACCCCGCGGTCGACCAGCCTGTGCGCGCACACCATGCTGGCGGGCGGCGTGTTCGAAGTGCGCGACGCCACCGCCGACCCGCGCTTTGCCGATTTCGATCTGGTGAAAAGCGGCCCGAAGATCCGCTTCTATGCGGGCGCACCGCTGGTGTCGGCCGAAGGGGCGCCGCTGGGCGCGCTGTGCATCACCGATTTCGGTCCCCGTCCGGAAGGGCTCAGCGATATCCAGACCGATGGCCTCCTGGTGCTGGCCGAGGCGGTCAAACGCCGGATCGAGGCGCACCGGCAGGCGAAAAGCTCGGTCGCACAAATCGCCGCCAGTGCGCAGCGACTGCAATTCATGCTCGACAGCGTACCCGATATCGCCTGGTCGGCGACAGCGGGCGGGCGCTTCGATTACTTCAACGCGCGCTTCACCAAGGTCACCGGCGCTCCCCCGCCCGCCTCGATCGAAGACTGGCGGCAGGTGATCCATCCGGATGACTTCGAAGCCTCGCTCGACAAGTTCACCGCCGCCGTGCGCCGCTGTGAACTGTTCGAGGATGAGTGGCGTCTGCGGGTCGCCGATGGTTCCTATCGCTGGGTGCTGTCGCGCGCGGTACCGTCTTCGACCGATCCGGCCACGGCGCGCTGGTTCGGTACGCTGACGGACATCGACGATGCCCACCGCCTGTCCGACGATCGCGAATTGCTGGCGGGCGAGCTGGCGCACCGGATCAAGAACATCTTCTCGGTCATCAGCGGCCTCATCAGCCTGCACGCCCGCAACGATCCCGGCGCGCAAGGCTTTGCTCAGCTGCTCACCGACACCCTGCGCGCGCTTGCCAGAGCGCAGGAATTTGCGCTGCGGATGGAGGGCGAGGCGGAGGAACGGCTGCTCGACCTGCTGGGCGTGCTGATGGCTCCCTATGGCGTGGTCGGCGCAGGCGCGGTCGCGATCACCGGCGAGGATGTCGAAGTCGGCGCGCGCGCCGCCACTCCGCTGGCGCTGGTGTTCCACGAGCTCGCCACCAATTCGGCCAAGTATGGCGCGCTCAGCGTGGCCGACGGGCGGCTCGCGATCCATGTCTGGGCGGAAGCCGACAAGGTCAACATCGCCTGGCACGAAAGCGGCGGGCCGGACACCGCCGCGCCGGTGCAGGAAGGCTTCGGCTCGCGGCTGGTCGACATGTCGGTGCGCCACCAACTGGGCGGACAGATCGACCAGCAATGGCATGTCAGCGGGCTCGAGGTGCTGATCACCCTGCCCCGCGAACGGCTGGCGCAATAGCATCGCCCAAGCTAGGCGTGGTTCCGATGACCACGCCTTCGCTTTCCCCACCTGCCGAAACCGTGCTCGCGTTCGAGGGTGTTACCCGCCTCTACGGGACCACGCCTGCCGTCGCCGGGGTCAGCTGCGCCATCGCGGGCGGCAGCTTCGTCGCGCTGGTCGGGGCGTCGGGATCGGGCAAGTCGACCTTGCTCAAGATGGTCAACACGCTGGTCACGCCAAGCTCGGGCCGGGTGCTGTTCGGCGGCGAGGATGTGGCTGACCTGCCGCCTTCCCGCCTGCGCCGCCGGGTCGGCTATGTCTTCCAGGGGATCGGGTTGTTCCCGCATTTTGCCGTCGGCGAAAACATCGCCATCGGCCCGCGCCTCACGGGCGAGAAACTGGCCCCCGAGCGGATCGCCGAACTGCTCGAACTGGTCGAACTCGATCCCGCAATGGCAACGCGGATGCCCGATGAGCTGTCGGGCGGGCAGCGCCAGCGGGTCGGGGTCGCACGTGCGCTGGCGGGCGGGCCGGAACTGCTGCTGATGGACGAACCCTTCGGCGCGCTCGACCCGCTGACCCGCGACGCATTGGGCACCAAGGTGCGCGAATTGCACGTGACGCTGGGCCTGACCACGGTGATGGTGACCCACGACATGGCCGAGGCGCTGCTGCTGGCGGACCGGGTGCTGGTGATGGACGCCGGGCGGCTGGTCGCCGACGAGGCCCCGCGTGCGCTGCTGGCCGGGGACGGCGGGGACATCGCGCAGAGTCTCGTTGCGGTCCCGCGCCATCAGGCCGAGCGGCTGGCGGCGATGGAGAGCCTGCGCTGATGGAGGGGCAGCGTTGATGGACGGCATCTGGGCAATCCTCCCCGGCCTTGGGGACAAGCTCGCGGCGCATGTGGTGCTGTCGGCGAGCGCGATCGGGCTGGCGATGCTGGTCGCGCTGCCGATGGCGGTGTGGGCCGGGCGTTCGCCGGTGGTCTCGCGCGTGGCGCTTAGCCTGGCGAGCCTGGTGCAGACCATCCCGGCGCTGGCCCTGCTGGCGCTGTTCTTCCCGCTGCTGCTGAGCTTGCGCGCCGTGTTCGGCGAGGGGTTGCCGACGCTCGGCTTCCTGCCTGCACTGATGGCGCTGACGCTTTATGCGCTGCTGCCGATCCTGCGCAATGCCGTGACCGCGCAAGCCAATCTCGATCCCGGCATGCTCGAAGCCGCCGATGGGGTCGGCATGACCCAATGGCAGAAATTGACGCTGGTCGAAGCACCGCTGTCGGCGCCCTTCATTATGGCCGGGATCCGCACCGCCAGCGTCTGGACCATCGGCGCGGCGACGCTGGCGACCACCATCGGCCAGCCGAGCCTGGGCGATCCGATCTTCGCCGGACTGCAAACGCAGAACTGGGCGCTGGTGCTGGCCGGGTGCCTTGCGAGCGCGGGGCTGGCGCTGGCGGCGGACAACCTGTTGTGGGTGATCGAAGTCGGCCTGGCCAAACGGTCACGCGCGCAGACCTTCGGCGGGATGTCGGTGGTGGCGCTGGGCATTCTCGCGGCGTTGTGGGCGCAGAGCGCAGGCAGCGATGAACGGCGCATCGTGATCGCCGCCAAGCAATTCTCCGAGCAATATATCCTTGCGCAGCTGATCGGGTCGCGGCTGGAGGCAGCGGGTTACGCCGTCGAATACCGCGACGGGCTGGGATCGGCGGTGGTGCACAATGCCCTTGGCTCCTCCAGCATCGACATCTCGGTCGATTACACCGGCACCATCTGGGCCAATTATCTGAACCGGAGCGACAATCCGGGGCGCGAGGCGATGTATGAAACCATCCGCGACTGGGAGCAGCGCGAGAACGGGGTCACGGTGCTGGGGCGGCTGGGGTTCGAGAATGCCTATGCCTTCGCCATGCGCGAAGGACGGGCGGCGGAACTGGGGGTCGCCTCGCTGACCGATCTGGTCGGCGTCGCCCCGCGGCTGACCGTGGGCGGCGATCCCGAATTCTTCGAGCGGCCCGAGTGGTTCGCGGTGCGCGATGCTTACGGGTTGCGCTTCGCCGCCAGCCGCAATTTCGCGCCGACCTTCATGTACAATGCGCTGCAATCGGGCGAGGCCGACGTGATCAGTGCCTATACCTCGGACGGGCGAATCGCGGCGGACAAATTGGTCGTGCTGGCCGATCCCGAGGGGGCACTGCCGAGTTACGACGCAATCCTGCTGCTATCCCCGCGCATTGCAGGCGATGACAGGGTTGTTGCAGCGCTTGAACCACTGATCGGCGCGATCAGTGTCGAAGCGATGCGCGAAGCCAATCTCGCTGTGGATCGCGAGGATATGGCGAAAATGTCGCCCAAGGCGGCGGCGGCGGCATTGGCGGAAAAGGCAGGGCTTTAGAGGAACTTTACGACGCTCGTCTCCACACCTGCGTCTGGCAGAACGGGCCGATGCAGCCCTTGACCTCGATCACGGCCGGACCTTTGCGACGGATGATCGAACGGTAGCTCTTGCCGCTCTTGGGGTCGTAGATCCGCCCCCGCCACAGGTCCGCCTCCTCGGTGAAGCCGGACAATATGGTCAGGCCGAGCAGCTTGCGCTTGCGCTGGGCCGCGTCGGGGTTGTTGATGTCACGCTGGTCGAGGCCTTGGGGCGGAGCGACCAGGAAGCGGTCGATCATCCCGCAGATCGTGCGGCCGCACGGCTTGATGACGATCACCGCGTCCTTTTCGGCCGTGACCCAGCGACCCTCGATCGGTTCGGCGGCACGGGCCGGGCCTGCGGTGAAAATGGCCGAGACGAGCGTCAGGGCGAACAGCACGGGGCGGGCAATCATCAGGCGAACCTCCGGCTGGGGACAGCCCGTGATACGCCCGAATCGGCCGCAGCGTTACCCGTTATTCGAAACCCACGCCGATTGGCCAACGCCGTCCGCACACGCCCAGCACCTTGAACAATGTGCCCATCTGCCCGTCCTCCACCAGCCGGTCGCGCTGGCGCTTCAACCTGGCCGCGTCGGCCGAATTGCGCCGCTGAAGCGCTTCAAGCCGGGTGTCGATTCCCAGCGTCCGCAGCCATTCGCCCTGCATCCGCAATCCCATCACGTCCGCGCCGTGTTTGGCGGCGACCTGCTGGAGCAGTTCGAAATCGACGTGAGCGGTCAGGTCCGCCTCGCCCGGATGGGCCAGCGGATCGACCTTGCGGTGCCCGCGCAGCGCCTGAAGCGTCGATCCGGCCCGCAATTCGCGCGGGCCGTAATCGATCACCAGCGCCGCCCCGCCCTGCTGTGCCAGCCGCCGGGCGATCTCGCCCATCACTGTGGCGGCTGCCGGACTGGTCTCGATCAGCGTGCCCTGCGAGGCGCTCGCCCAGCTGGCGGGGACGATCGCGTCCATTTTCTGGCCGCCGGCGATGAACGCGAATTCGTCACCCTCCAGCCCCACCATCCGTTCGAACCAGCCTTCGGCCGAGCGGACCAGCTGGTGCACCGGCAGCGCGTCGAAGAATTCGTTGGCGACGATCAGCAGCGGCGCATCATCGGGCAGGGTCGACAGGTCGTTGTGGAAATAGCAGCCGGGGAACGCCTGCCGCTGCACCCGGCGCAGCGCGGGCGAGGTTTCGACAAAGTGCACCTCGGGCGCGAATTCGTAGCGCGCCGCGGTGCCCAGCGCGTCCTTCGCCAGCGTGCCGCGGCCGGGGCCGAGCTCGACATAGTGGACCCGCTTGCGGCTGCCCATCCGCACCCACAGATCGGCCAGCCACAACCCGATCAGCTCGCCGAACATCTGGCTGACCTCGGGCGCGGTGATGAAGTCGCCCTCCTCGCCCAGCGGATCGCGGGTGGTGTAGTAGCGCGCGTTGCTTTCGGCCATGTAGTGGGCGAGGCTGATCGGCCCGGTCTCGCGGATCAGGCGGCGGAAGCTGGCGGCCAGATCGGCGGGCGGGGCTGGCACGGCAGGCTCGGGGTCAGCCGCCATCTCGATTTCGGGCGGAGAGGCCGGCACGACTTCGGGCGCGGTTGCCGGTTCGATCACCGGCGCGGGCTCTGGTTCGATCTCCGGGTAGGTTTCGGGTTCGATTTCCGGCGGCTGTTCGGACGGATACTCGGGTTCGGTCTGCGGTTCGATTTCCGGTTCGGGGTCCGGGGTGCGATCGGGCACGATTTCAGGTTCGGGCGCAGGCTCGGGCTCGGGGGCGGGATCGGGTTCGATCTCGGGCTGCGGGGCAGGGCCGGGCTCGATTTCAGGCTCAGGCGCGGGCGACGGGGCCGGCGCAGGTTCGGGGACGATCTCCGGCGCCGGCGTGGGTGCCGGAACGGGCTGGGGCACAGGCTCGGGCTGGGTCGCAGCCTCCGGCGCACTGGCACCGCCGCCGTCGAGCAATCGCAGCCGGGGCTGCCACTCGCGCGTCGCAGGGCGCTTCAGCCCGCTGCCACGCCCCCACTCGCGAGCGGTTTCCGGAGCGCTGCGAAGAGCACGACAATCAATCCAGTCAGGATCAGCGGTATGGTCAGCCATTGACCCATCGATAGCCCGGTCCGGGCGGCAAAGTCAGCCAGTTGTGCGTCAGGCTGACGGAAAAACTCGTTGACGAACCGTGCGGCCCCCATTCCGAGCGTGAAAACCCCCACCAGCAGCCCCGGACGATAGCGCGCGCGGGTGGTCCAGAACAGCAGCATCAGAATCACCAGCAGTGCCAGCCCCTCGAGTCCCGCCTGATACAGCTGGCTGGGATGGCGCGGCAGGTCGTCGGCGGCGGGGAACACCATCGCCCACGGCACGTCGGTCGGGCGGCCCCACAACTCGCCATTGACGAAATTCGCCAGCCGCCCGAGCAGCATCCCCATCGGCACCGCGACCGAGACATAATCGGCCACCCGGATGAAGTTCAGCTTGTCGCGCCACGACACGTAAGCCATCGCCGCAGCCACGCCCAGCAGGCCGCCGTGGAACGCCATGCCGCCGTCCCACAGCCGCAGCAGCTTCCAGCTGATCAGCCCGTCGCCCGAAAAATCGGTGAAGGCGCTGGGAATGCCGGTCTCGCCCCCGGTGTAGAACAGCGCATAGCCGAGCCGCCCGCCGAGAATCACCCCCAGCGTGCAGTAGAAGAACAGATCGTCGGCATGGCGCTGCGCCATCGGCGCGCCGGGCTGCTTCAGGCTGACCGACACGTGCCAATAGGCAAAGATCACGCCCAGCAGGTAAGCCAGCGAATAGAACCGCAGGGTAAAGAACCCCAGATCGATCCCCGGGGCAAGGCCCAGCTCGGTCCAGTAGATCGGATCGGCAGCGCCGCTTGCGGCAAGTAGTGACAGCACGGAGCGAAGCCCTTATTGAAGATGGTATGCCGTATCGGCGGACCCGGGATGGCCCGATGCGCGGGCAGGCTTCTGGCACAGCGCGCAGGCCGGGGGAAGGGGTCGGGAACGCCGTTTCGCTAACCTGATAAAGCATCGGGGCGCCGCGCCGCGCCGCCGGGCACACAAGAGAGAGGAAGGGACCACGCATGGCCACCGAGCTGGACAATGCGCTTGAAGCGATCATCACCGCACTGACCCAGCAGGGCCAGCCGTTTGCCACAGTGCCGTTCGAACGCGGCGGAATCACGCTGCCGGCCTTCGCCGGCGCACCCCCGACGCTGGCCCATTATTTCGCCCATTTCTGCAACCAGAACAAGGACGTCCCCTTCATTGTCGATGGCGACATACGCCTGACCTTCGGGGAAACCTGGGCGGCGGCGGCCTGCGTTGCCGAAGGGCTGGTCCGCCATCACGGCGTCGCCAAGGGCGACCGGATCGGCATTGCCGCACGCAATTCGGCCAACTGGATCGTCGCCTATATGGGCGTCATCCTGGCGGGCGGCTGCACAACCTTGCTCAACGGCTTCTGGTCGGGCGAGGAACTGGCCTATGGCATCGACCTTGCGGACTGCAAGCTGGTGCTGGTCGACGACAGCCGCGCCCGGCGGCTCGAAGGCCATGCCCACGGGGCAACGCTGGTCCCGATCAGTCATGACAACGCACCATCCGAAGGCCTCGCCGCGATCTGGGCCGTGCCCGAAGGGACTCCGGCAGCGATGGCGATGCTCGGCCAGCTCGGCCCGGACGACATCGCGACGATCCTCTACACGTCCGGCTCGACCGGCAAGTCCAAGGGCGCATGGTCCGATCATCGCGGCGTGGTGCATGGGGTGATGAGCTATGTCAGCCAGTCGGCGATGGCCAAGCTGCTGCTCGAAAGCCGGGGCGAGACCCTGACCGATCAGCCCTGCGCGCTGGTGGCCGTGCCGCTGTTCCATGTCACCGGCGAGATCCCGCTGTTCCTGCAAAGCTTCGCCATTGCGCGCAAGCTGGTGCTGATGCCCAAGTGGGACGCGGGCGAAGCGCTGCGGCTGATGGCGCAAGAACGCGTGACCTATTTCGTCGGCGTACCGCTGATGAGCTACGAGATCGCCGGCCACCCGGACCGTGACAGCTACGACCTGTCGGCCTGCAAGAGCTTTGCCGCCGGCGGCGCGCCGCGCCCCATCGAACATGTCACCAAGATCAAGGAAGCCTTCCCCGGCGGCTTCCCGCTGCTGGGCTATGGCCTCACGGAAACCAACGCCGTGGGCTGCGGCAACTTCAATGAAAACTACCTCGCCAAGCCCGGATCGACCGGGCGCGCCAGCGTGCCGATGGTCGATCTGCGGATCCTCGACGAGGACGGCAAGGAATTGCCGCAAGGCCAGGTGGGCGAGGTCTGCATCCGCTCGGTCGCCAATTTCCGCGGCTACTGGAACAACGACGAGGCGACCGCTGCCGCTTTCACCGCCGACGGTTTCTTCCGCACCGGCGACCTCGGCCTGCTCGACGAGGACGCCTATCTGTTCATCGTCGACCGCAAGAAGGACATCATCATCCGCGGCGGCGAGAACATTTCCTGCATCGAGGTCGAAGACGCGATCTACGCGCATGACGATATCGCCGAATGTTCGGTCTTCGGCCTGCCCGACGAACGTTTCGGCGAAGTCCCGGCGGCGGTGTACCGGATCAAGGACGGTCGCCCGCCGATGAGCGCGGGCCAGTTGCGCGACTTCCTGCTGAGCCGCATCGCCCCGTTCAAGGTCCCGCTCGAGGTGCACATCTGGAACACCGGCGATGCCCTGCCCCGGCTCGGCACCCAGAAGATCGACAAGCGCGCGGTCCGCGAGCTTTATGCGCCTGCACCGGTGGCGGCCTGATCCACTGGCAGTTTTCCGCGTCTTGACCATTGCGGGGGCGACCCGATGAGCCCCCGCCGCGTACCCGGCCAGCGCGCGATCCTCGATCGCCGCGCGCTGGCGGACCGGATCGCCGCCCTGTTCGAACAGGGCGGAGAAGGCGCGCGCGCAGACATCGTCAAGGCGCTGAGAGCCGCGCTCGACGACGGGCGGGCCGAACTCGCGCGGCGACTGGCCGAAGCCCCGTCGGCCGGGCATGACTGCGTCCACGGCCATTCCTTCCTGACCGACCAGCTGCTGCGGGTGATCCACGATCACGTCACCACGCATCTTTACCCCGTCCCCAACCGCACCGCGGGCGAGCGGCTCGCGATCCTGGCGGTGGGGGGCTACGGGCGGGCGGAAATGGCCCCGCATTCGGATATCGACATCGCCTTCATCACCCCCACCCGCCGCGCGCCGTGGTGCGAACAGGTGATCGAGGCGATGCTCTATCTGCTGTGGGACCTCGGGCTCAAGGTCGGCCATTCGAGCCGCACTGTGTCCGACACCATGCGGATGGCGCGCGAGGACCTCACCATCCGCACCGCGCTGCTCGAAGGGCGGCTGGTGTGGGGCGATCAGCCGCTTTACGAGGAATTGCGCCAGCGCTTCTGGGCCGAAGTCGTGCGCGGCAGCGAGCGGCAGTTCCTGACCCTCAAGCTCGAGGAGCGCGAGGCGCGGCACAAGCGGATGGGCGACAGCCGCTACGTGGTCGAACCCAACGTCAAGGACGGCAAGGGAGCGCTGCGCGATCTGCAGACGCTCTACTGGATCGGCAAATATGTCCACCGGGTGCAGAACGCCGCCGAACTGGTCGATGTCGGGCTGCTGACCCCGGGCGAATACCGCAGTTTCCGCCGCGCCGAGGGCTTCCTGCTGGCGGTGCGATCGCACATGCACGTCCTGACCGACCGCGCCGAGGACCGGCTGACCTTCGACCTGCAACGCGCAGTGGCCGAACGGATGCAGTTCGCCGACCGGCCGGGCAAGAGCGCGGTCGAGCGGTTCATGCAGTATTACTTCCTGCAGGTGAAGCGCGTCGGCAGCCTGACCGGCGTGTTCATGGCGCATCTCGACGAGGAATTCGCCAAGAAGCGGACCCGCACCGGCTTTTTCGCCGGCTGGACCCAGCGCCCCCGCATGTTCAAGGGTTACCGGATCGAAGGCGGCCGCATCCGCGCGCCGGGCGACGAATGGTTCCGGCAAGACCCGGCCCGCCTGATCGAAGTGTTCCAGCTGGCCGAGGCCGAGGGGCTGGAGGTCCACCCCGAAACCATGCGCATGGCCGACCGCGATTCCAAGCTGATCGATACCGCGCTGCGCCGCGACAAGCGCGCCAATGGGCTGTTCATCGACCTTTTGTCGGGCCGCAAGGACCCCGAAACCGCGCTGCGCTGGATGAACGAGGCGGGCGTGTTCGGCCGCTTCGTGCCCGATTTCGGCCGGGTCAACGCCCAGATGCAGTTCGACATGTACCACCACTACACCGTCGACGAACACACCATCCGCGCCATCGGCCTGCTCAGCCAGATCGAACGCGGGCTGCTCGCCGCCGACCATCCGCGCGCCACCCGCGAATTTCCCAAGCTCGCCTCGCGCCGGGCGCTGTTTGTCGCGGTGCTGCTGCACGACATCGCCAAGGGGCGCGGCGGGGATCACTCGGTGCTGGGGGCCGAGGTCGCGCACCGCCTGTGCCCGCGGTTCGGGCTGGACGCAAAGGAGACCGATCTGGTCGCCTGGCTGGTGCTGCAACATCTGTTGATGAGCCGCACCGCGCAGAAGCGCGACCTGACCGATCCCAAGACGATCGAGGATTTCGTCGCCGAGGTGCAGAGCGTGGAACGCTTGCGCAACCTCGCGATCCTGACCGCGGTCGACATCCGCGCGGTGGGGCCGGGCACCTGGAACAGCTGGAAGGGCCAGCTGCTGGGCGAGCTTTACGATGCCGCGCAGGAACGGCTGCGGCTGGGACACAAGGGCAAGGGCCGCAAGGCGCGGGTCATGGCCAAGAAGGACGCCACCGCACGCCTGCTGGGCGATGCCGATCATCTGGTCGACAGCGCCGGCGCGGTGCTGGGCGATGCCTACTGGGTGGCCGAGCCCGAAGACATCATCGCCAGCAACCTGCTGCAATATGACGCGCTGCTGGCGTCGGGCGAGGCCTTGTCGATCGAATGCGCGGTCGACGAAACCCGCGGCGCGACCCGGGTCAGCGTGATTGCGGCCGACCATCCGGGGCTGTTCTACCGCATGGCCGGCGGCATCCACCTGGCCGGGGCCAACATCATCGACGCCCGCATCCACACCGCCCGGAGCGGTTATGCCTTCGACAATTTCCTGGTGCAGGACCAGCATGGCGCCCCGTTCCGCGAGGACGCGCAGCTGGCCCGCATCCGGCAAGGGATCGGCGATGCCCTGATGGCCAAGATCGAACTGGTGCCCCGGCTGGCCGCGCGCCCGTTGCCGCATTCGCGCTCGAAGGCCTTCACGGTGGCACCGCGGGTCGCCTTCGACAATGACGCGTCGAACCACTTCACCGTCATCGAAGCGACCGCGCGCGATCGGCCGGCGCTGCTCAACCGGCTGGCCCATGCGCTCTACAAGGCCAACCTGATCGTCCATTCGGCGCATATCACCGCCTATGGCGAAAGCGTCGCCGACACCTTCTATGTGACCGACCTTACCGGCGCCAAGATCAAGGCGCCCGAACGACTGGCGGAGATCGAGGCGGCGCTGCTCGAAGCGGCCAGCGACCGGCGGCAGCAGCAGCTCGAAGACGCTTGAACAGGCCCGCTTGGCCGCCTGTCGAACGGCTGCGACGATAGGTTGCAATTCGGAGACGATTCGGTATCCCGGCTTCCCTCAACTCAGGGAGAGTTATACCATGACCATCGCAACCCCCACGCGGAGCCGCGTGCGGCTCGGCACGCTTGCGCTACTGATGTGCTCGGCAGCGGCGACCCCCTTCGCCGCCCAGGCACAGACTGCCGACGAGACTCCGCCTGCCATGGAAGAACGCGCCAGCAGGCTCGACACCATGAACGAAATCCTCGTCACCGGGACCAAGACGCAGGATCCGGAAAACGTGCAGGACATTCCGATCGCGGTGACCGCGTTCAATGCCGGCACGCTCGAAGCCTTCAAGATCCGCGACATTTCGGGCCTCTCGTTCCAGGCACCGACGGTCAGCCTCGATCAGGTCGGCACCAGCCGCGGCACCGCCAATTTCACCGTGCGCGGCCTCGGCATCAACTCCTCGATCCCCTCGATCGACCCGACTGTCGGGGTGTTCGTCGACGGGGTCTATCTCGGCATCAACGGCGGCGTGGTGTTCGATCTGTTCGACCTTGATTCGGTCGAAATCCTGCGCGGTCCGCAGGGCGTGCTGTTCGGCCGCAACGTGACCGGCGGCGCGGTGGTGATCAACACCGGCAACCCGACCGAGGATTTCAGCGGCAAGTTCCGTGCGGCAGTCGACGGCCCGGCGCTCGACGGCGGGCGCGGCGGCCCGAACTACACCGCCAGCGGCGTGATCAGCGGCCCGATCGTCGAAGACGTGCTGCTGTTCAAGGTCGGTGCCTATTACAACAAGGACGAAGGCTACTTCACCAACCTGTTCGACGGATCGAACCACGGCAGAGCGGACACCAAGATCCTGCGCGGCGCGCTCGAAGCCCGTCTGGGCGGGCTGACCCTGCTGGGCAAGCTGGATTACTTCGAAAGCGAAGGCGATGGTCCCTCGGCCCAGAACCGCGCGTTTTTCGATCGCAACACGTTTGATTTCTCGATCGACGAGCCCGGTTCCTACTCCAATGAAATCTGGACCGGATCACTCACCGCCACCGTCGACATCGGCCCCGGCACGCTCACCAACGTGTTCGGCTATCGCAAGTATGATGCGCTCACCAATGGCGACATCGATGCGACCCCGGTGTTCCTGTTCCATTCGAATACCGAAACCGAACAGGACCAGATCTCGAACGAGATCCGCTATGCGATCTCGACCGACAATCTGGATTTGACGATCGGCGGGTTCTATTTCGACCAGTCGCTGGCCTATACCGAAGTGCGCAGCCTGCGCCGTGATCTTCCCCCTGCATTGCAGCCCCCACGCTTCTTCGGTGGCGGTCGGCAGCAACATGAAGTGATCGGTCTGTTTGCCAATGCGCAGTTCCAGCTGACCGACGCCTTGTCGATTATCGGCGGGATTCGCTGGAACCA
>DAIQNP010000036.1:0-13291 GCA_036788335.1 Erythrobacter sp. | reverse complement strand
CCGCCACTGGCTGGCGCTCGACGTGACGGCCCGGGGCGAGGCGGCGCCGCAATTCCGCAAGACCCTGCTCAAGTCGGATGGCGAACCGCGCCAGATGAAAGCGCCCGAAAAAGCGGATCCGCGCTTTACCGAACGCCAGCAGGAAATCGCCGCCGCGCTGGCGGAGGTCGACACCCGCCGCGCGCTGATCGCCTGTGTGGAGATCGTCACCGCCGCGCTGGAGATCGGACGCGTGTTCGCCATTGCATGGCAGGCGCGCAAGGCCCGCGAAGGTCTGGTCGATTTCCCCGACCTGATCGCCAAGGCCGCCGCGCTGCTCAGCAATTCGGAAGCCGCCGACTGGATCCGCTACAAGCTCGACCGGCAATTCGACCACATCCTGATCGACGAGGCGCAGGACACCAACGAAGCGCAGTGGGACATCGTTTTCGCGCTGATCGACGATTTCTTCAGCGGCGAGGGCGCGCATGGCGACACGCTGCGCACGATCTTCACCGTGGGCGATTACAAGCAGGCAATCTTCGGCTTTCAGGGTACCAGCCCAGAGAACTTCGCCAAGGCCAAGCGCCGGGTCGAAGCCCGCATCATGGCGGCGCGCGACGGGATCCGCACCGGCCGCGTCAACCGCCGCGAACCGGGCTGGCAGGACCTCGACCTCGGCCAGTCGTTCCGCACCGCGAACGTGGTGCTCGATTTCGTCAACCGCACCATCGCGCTGCTGGGGCACGGCGCCTTCGGGCTCGACAAGGCGCCGGGCGACCACATCGGGGCCGAACGCGCCGGGCTGGTGACGCTGTGGCATCCGGCGGTGCCGGGCAAGGACGAGGCGGCCGACGCGGAGGAGGCCGAGGAGCGCAACAGCGAGGAAGACGCGGCCGAACGCGACTGGCTGCCCCGCCACGACACCCTGCTGGCCGACCAGATCGCGCGCCAGGTGCAGCGCTGGCTGGCGCCGAACGGCGAACCCTTCGTGCTCGAGAAGGGCACCCGCCGCCATGCCCGCTCGGGCGACATCATGGTGCTGGTGCGCCAGCGCAAGGAACTGGCCGCGCAGATCGTCGCCAAGCTGCACGCGCGCGGCGTGCCGGTGGCGGGCGTCGATCGGCTGCGGCTGGGAGCGCCGCTGGCGGTCAAGGACCTGCTGGCGGCGTTGCGCTTTGCCGCGCAGCCGCTCGATGACCTCAGCCTTGCGGGCCTGCTCGCCTCACCGCTGATCGGGTGGAGCCAGGACGACATCCTCGCCCATGTGCCGCGCGACAAGGGTATGCGCCTGTGGGACCATCTTCGCACAAACAGCGATCCTTTCGTTGCCGCCGCTGCGGACAAGTTGCGCGATTGCCTGCGCCGCGCCGATTACCAGACCCCGCAGGAACTCCTTGCCTGGCTGTTGACCGGGCCGTGGCAGGGCCGCGCGCGGCTGGTCGAGCGGCTGGGGGCCGAGGCCAATGACCCGGTCGACGAATTGCTCAACGCCGCTTTCGCATATGAGGCCGAATATCCCGCCAGCCTCGCCGGGTTCCTGCGCTGGTTCGACGCGGGCGAGGGCGAATTGAAGCGCGATGCGGGCGGCGCGGGCGGGCTGGTGCGGGTGATGACGGTGCACGGGTCCAAGGGCTTGCAGGCGCCGATCGTGATCCTTGCCGATGCCACCGGGGAACCGGGCCGTCCGGGCGCGCTCAGGCTGGCCGACGATCCGCTGGGGCAGGCGGGGCCGGACGACCGGGTGCGCCACGTCCCGCTCCCTCCGCTCAGCAAGGAGCAGCGCGCAGGGCGGGTGGCCGAGGCTGAAGAGGCGGCCAAGGCAGCGGCGATGGCGGAGCACTGGCGGCTGCTATATGTCGCGCTGACCCGCGCCGAGGAAGCGCTGTTCATCACCGGATCGCTGAGCGCGAAGAAGGCCGCGAAAGGCCCGCCGGAGGACAGCTGGTACAGGCGGCTCGAACCGCTCTTTCCCGAAGCGGAGCTGGACGATCCCGTCTGGGGCACGCGGCGCGAGTGGGGCCGGCGGGCCGATCCGCTGGTGCCGGGCGACGATGTCTCCGGCGGCGACGCTGCCTTCGACCTGCCGCGCTGGGCGCTCACCCCGATCGGTCCCGAACCGCGCCCGCCGCGCCCGCTCGCGCCGAGCAATGCGGGCGAGGAGGGGGGCAGCAATCCGCCGCTCCCGCCCGAGGCTGCCAAGCTGGCGGCACGACGCGGCAGCCTGATCCACCGCCTGCTCGAACGCCTTCCCGATGTCGCTGCGGACGAGCGCGAGGATGCGGCACGCGGCTGGCTTGCGCGGCACGCGGGCGATGTGCCGGACGAAGCGCGGGCGGAGATGCTGGCGGCAGCGCTGGCAGTGATCGGCGATCCGGCTTTCGCGACGATCTTTTCCTCCCATGCGCTGGCCGAAGTGCCGCTGGCCGCGACTGTCGGCGGCATCGTGGTGTCAGGTACGGCCGACCGCCTGCTGATCGAGCCATCCCGCGTCACCGTGGTCGACTTCAAGACCACCCGCCGCCCGCCCGCCAGCGCCGCCGCGATTCCCATACCGACGCTGCGCCAGATGGCGGCCTATGTCGCCGCGCTGGAAGCGATCTATCCGGGGCGCGAGGTGCGTGCGGGCGTGCTCTATACCCACGCGCCCGTCCTGTTCGAACTCGCACCCGAACTGCTCGCCCCGCACAAGCAGCGGTTGGGGGAGCCGCAGCAAAGCTTTGCCCCGCCGGCACTTGAGTGAACAACCCGTTTGCCTAGATTGCACACCACACGCCCGCGCGGGTATGCGCAGGTCAACAGGAGAAATGTCATGGCCACCCTCAACGTTACCGATGCCAGCTTCAAAGCCGATGTGCTTGGCAGCGACCTGCCCGTGCTGGTCGATTTCTGGGCCGAATGGTGCGGGCCGTGCAAGATGATCGCTCCGGCGCTGGAGGAGATCAGCGACGAACTGGCCGGGCAGGTGCGGATCGCCAAGATCGACATCATGGAAAACACCGATATCGCCGCCGAGATGGGAGTGCAGTCGATCCCGCTGATGGTCCTGTTCAAGAACGGCGAGGCGGTGGCGCGCAAGCTGGGCGCTGCGCCCAAGAGCCAGCTCAAGGCGTGGCTCGAAAGCGAGCTGTGATGCAGCTTGTATGAGACACTTGAGACACTGTTCAGGGAACGAAAATCTGCCCCGCTGACAGGCGCGTAATGACGGGCAGGGAAGGCGCGGCGGCGGGTCATGCGGGCAATGCTGGCATGACCGCCGCCAGTAGGAAAGCGCGCTAGTCCGCCATCCGCGCGACGAATGCGTCCCAGATCGCCGGGCTCGACGCGCCGACAAGGCCCGTTCGATCGCCCTCGTCGACCCGGTACTCGCTGCCGTCGCGCCGCGCGGCTTTCCCACCCGCTTCGTTGAGCCACAAGGCTCCCGCAGCATGGTCCCAGGCCAGCGTGCGCTTAAAGCTGGAAACGTCGTTCTCGCCCAGAGCGAGGCGCGGATATTGCTCGGCGGAGCAGCGCGGGATGTCGACCAGCGTGTAATGCGGTGCAAGGCGGGAATCGACCTGCACCGATTCCTCGGGGGTCAGAAAAATGCGGCTGACCGCGCTGACGGGCGGGTTCTGCCCGGTGGTGCGCGCCGCGATCCGTTCCCCGTTGACGAAAGCACCTTCGCCGCGCCGCGCATGACAGAAGCGGTCCTTGTGCGGGTCATAGATCCACCCCGCCACCGTACGCCCTGCGTCTGCGAGCGCGACGATGATGCCGAAGGGTTCCTTGCCTTCCGCGAAGTTGGCGGTGCCATCCAGCGGGTCGATAATCCAGCACTGGCCCGACAGGTGATCGAGCACCGCCTTGTCGGCATGCACCGCTTCCTCGCCCACCACCGCGACACCGGGAGCGAGCCTTGTCAGGGCTTCGGTGAGGAAGTCCTCCACCTCGCGGTCGACGATGGTGACGGGGTCGTCCACGCCCTTCATTTCGACTTCGCCGGCCGCGAGGTTGCGGAAGCGCGGCATCATCGAACGCTGGGCGGCAAAGCGCATCAGATCGCGGATTTCGGCGTCGAGCGGGTTCATTGGCCTCTCTTGGTTTTGCAGATGGGATGGATTACAGAGAAAACATGGCAACGATGTTCGGTCATAATCGCTCCAAAGGTGCCAGCGGGGGAAGCATGTACGCCATTGTGTTTGATCTGGACACCGCCACCCTTGAGCAGACCTATCCCAACGCAAGCTGGCGCAACGCCTATCAGGACATCCGCCGCGTCCTTGAGGACCGGGGTTTTGAATGGCAACAAGGTTCAACCTATTTCGGCGGAGAGAACATCACCGCTGTCGATTGCGTCCTGGCCGCACAGGCCTTGAAGCGCCATTATAACTGGTTCCAGCCGTCGGTACGGGATATTCGCATGTTGCGGATTGAAGAGAATAACGATCTCGGGCCCGCCTTGGACTAAGACCGATAATCCGCGTTGATCGCGATGTAGCCGTGGGTGAGGTCGCAGGTCCAAACGGTGGCGCGCCCGTCCGCAAGGCCGAGGTCGACCGCGATGTCGATGTCCTCGCCCTTGAGGTGCGCGGCGACCGGGGCTTCGTCATAATCCTCGACCGGCAGGCCATCGCGCGCGGTCCACACCCCGCCGAACGCGATTGAGAGCCGGTCGCGGTCGGCAGGTTCCCCCGCCTTGCCCACCGCCATCACCACGCGGCCCCAATTGGCATCCTCGCCCGCAATCGCTGTCTTCACCAGCGGTGAGTTGGCGATGGCGAGGCCGATGCGTCGTGCGCTGTCGTCGCTTGTCGCGCCGGACACGCGGATGGTGACGAACTTCTGCGCCCCTTCGCCGTCGCGCACCACCAGTTGGGCGAGCTGCCGACAGATATCGGCCAAGGCTGCGGCAAAGGCATCCGCGCCGGGGCTGTCCCAGCCCTCGATCCGGGGATTGCCCGCCTTGCCCGTGGCGAACACCAGCACGGTGTCGCTGGTCGAGGTGTCGCCATCGACCGTGATGCAGGAGAAGGTCGCGGCATTGGCCCGCTCCAGCGCCTCTTGCAGGAAGGCCGGCGCAACATCGGCATCGGTGAAGATGTATCCCAGCATGGTCGCCATGTCGGGCGCGATCATGCCGCTGCCCTTGATGATCCCGGCGAGTTCCGCCCGCGTGCCGCCGATCATGGCGGAAGCGCCTGCGCCCTTGGCAAAGGTGTCGGTGGTGCCGATCGCCTCGGCTGCTTCCTGCCAGCTGCACGGCGCAGCGGTCAGCGCGGTTGCGATCCCGGCGCGCGCCTTGTCGATTGGCAGCGGCACGCCGATCACCCCGGTGGAGGAGACGAACACGTCGCCCGCCTCGCAGCCCAGCGCCGCGCTCACCTGATCGCGGATGGCGTCGACTGCGGCGCGTCCGCGATACCCGGTGAATGCATTGGCATTGCCGGCATTGACGATCAGCGCCCGCGCAGCGCCGCCTTTGACCTGTTCGCGGCCCAGTTCGACCTCGGACGAGGCGCAGGCGCTTTTGGTGAACACGCCCGCAACGCTGGTGCCTTCGGCCAGTTCGGCAAAGGTCAGGTCGCAGCGGTCCCACGTCTTGTAGTGCGCGCGGGCCACCCGCAGCGTCACCCCGGCAATCGCGGGGAGGGCGGGGAAGGGGCGGGCGAGGGGGGAGGTTTCGATCTGCATGGGCGCAGCCCTTAAGGCGCGCTTGTGGCATTTGCAGCCACAAAATCGGACAAGCCGGTGGACGCAACGTGACAAAGTGCCTATTTGCAAGCCATCATGACCCGGCATTTCTTCGCCCTCCTGGCCCTGCTCACCGGCCTTGCTGCACTCGGCAGCCCGGCGCAGGCGTCGCTGGCCGAGGCTATGGCGTGCGATTCCAGCATTGCCGCGCTTGCGGGCGGGGATGAAGCGGCGCGCAGCGAAGCGGTCCGGACACGGGCGCCGGCGGCGACAGCCCCTACCCGCCGTGCAGTGCAGCAGCCCTGCGCCGGTCATGAAATGCTGCCCGCCCCGGTCCGGGTGCCGGTGCTGATGGGGATTGAGCGCGCCTACGAATAGGCCGCGCCTGACCGACATCCCCTGCGTTTCCCGCGCCGCCCCTATGCGTGCGCGCTTCCCAACAAGGCCCGTTACAGGTCCACCCCGATCAAAGGCATTGCTGCATGTTCAACACCCTCATGAAATCCGTCTTCGGCTCGGCGAACGAGCGCTACGTCAAGACCCTCGGCAAGACCGTCAACCAGATAAACGCACTGGAGCCGCAGCTTCAGGCTTTGTCCGATGACGAGCTGAAAGCCCAGACCGACAAGCTGCGCGGCTTGGTCGACAATGGCGCGAAGCTCGACGACATCCTGCCCGAAGCCTTCGCCACGGTGCGCGAAGCCTCGGTCCGGGTGTTCGGGATGCGCCATTTCGATGTGCAGCTGATCGGCGGCATTGTGCTCCACCGCGGCGAGATCGCGGAAATGCGCACCGGCGAAGGCAAGACGCTGATGGCGACGCTGGCGGTCTATCTCAACGCGATCGAAGGCAAGGGCGTCCACGTCGTCACCGTCAACGATTACCTCGCCCGGCGCGATGCCGAGGAGATGGGGCGATTGTACAACTGGCTCGGCCTCAGCGTCGGGGTGATTGTCCCCAACATGAACGAATATGACAAGCGCGATGCCTACGGCGCCGACATCACTTACGGCACCAACAACGAGTTTGGCTTCGATTACCTGCGCGACAACATGAAGCACGAACGCACCCAGATGGTGCAGCGGCCGTTCAATTTCGCGATCGTCGACGAGGTGGATTCGATCCTGATCGACGAGGCGCGCACCCCGCTGATCATCTCCGGGCCGACCGATGACAAGTCCGACCTCTACCTCGCGCTCGATGAAGTGGCCCGCGAACTGCCGGTCGAGTGGCTCGACATCGACGAGAAGGTCAAGCGCGTCCAATTGAACGAGGACGGGCTGGAGGAAGTCGAGAAGCTGCTGATCGAAAAGGGCCTGCTTGCCAGCAGCAACCTGTTCGATGTCGAGAACACGCAGGTCGTGCACCATCTCGATCAGGCGCTGGTTGCCAATTTCGCCCGCAAGCGCGACACCGATTACATCGTCAAGGACGACAAGGTCGTCATCATCGACGAATTCACCGGCCGGATGATGGACGGGCGGCGCTGGTCGAACGGCTTGCACCAGGCGGTCGAGGCGAAGGAGGGCGTCCAGATCGAGCCCGAGAACCAGACGATGGCCTCGATCACCTTCCAGAACTATTTCCGCATGTATCCCAAGCTTAGCGGCATGACCGGCACCGCCGCCACCGAAGCGGCCGAATTCTGGGACATCTACAAGGTCGGCGTGGTCGAGATCCCGACCAACCTGCCGGTCGCGCGGATCGACGAGGACGACGAGTTCTACAAGAACACGATCGACAAGTTCGGCGCGATTGCCAAGGCGATCAAGGAAAAGAACGAGATCGGCCAGCCGGTGCTGGTGGGCACGGTGTCGATCGAGAAATCGGAATTGCTCAGCCAGTTCCTCGACAAGGAGGGGGTCGCGCACGCGGTGCTCAACGCCCGCTTCCACGAACAGGAAGCACGCATCGTGGCGCAGGCGGGACGCTTCGGCATGGTCACCATCGCCACCAACATGGCCGGGCGCGGGACCGACATCCAGCTGGGCGGCAACATCGAATACCGCATCCGCGATGAACTGGCCGACCTGCCCGAAGGGCCGGAGCGTGACGCCGCCATCGCCCACATCCGCGCCGAAGTGGCCGAAGAAAAGCAGAAGGTGATCGCGGCCGGCGGCCTGTTCGTGCTCGGCACCGAACGTCACGAATCACGCCGGATCGACAACCAGCTGCGCGGCCGCTCGGGCCGTCAGGGCGACCCCGGCCTGTCGCGTTTCTATCTCTGCCTCGAAGATGACCTGTTGCGCATTTTCGGCCCCGACACGCTGTTTTCCAAGATGATGAAATCGAACCTTGCCGATGGCGAAGCGATCGGGTCCAAGTGGCTGTCCAAGGCGATCGAGACCGCGCAGAAGAAGGTCGAAGCGCGCAATTACGAACAGCGCAAGAATGTGGTCCAGTACGATGACGTGATGAACGACCAGCGCAAGGTGGTCTACGAACAGCGCGCCGAGATCATGGACGCAGGCGCGGTCGACGATGTCGTCACCGACATGCGGCACGACACCATCAACACCATCGTCGCTACCGCCTGCCCGCCGGGCTCCTACCCCGAACAGTGGGATATTGCCGGATTGAAGGCGCGGATCGAGGAGGTGTTCGGTTACCAGCCGCCGGTCGACGACTGGCTGACGGAAGACCAGGTCGAACCCGACATGATCGAAGAACGCCTGCGCGCCGACACCGATGCCCGGATCGAAGCGAAGATGGCCGCCAACGATGCCTCGACCTGGCGGATGGTGGAAAAGGACATCCTGCTGCGCCAGCTCGATCATCACTGGAAGGAACACCTCGCCACGCTCGACGCGCTGCGGCAGGTGGTGGGCCTGCGCTCCTACGCCCAGAAGCAGCCGATCAACGAATACAAGCAGGAAGCCTTCAGCCTGTTCGAAACCATGCTCGACACGCTGCGGCAGGAGGTGACCAAGTTCCTGTCGCGGGTCGAACTGCGGATCGATCCGCCCCGGCCGCAGTCGCTGCCGGACCTGCCCGATTTCCTCACCGGGCATATCGACCCGCTGACCGGGCTCGACAATTCGAACGACGGCGACGGGTCGGAACGCCGGCCCGAACTGTTCGGCTCGCTCGCCGGCAGCCCCCGCGCGGCGGTCGGGTCAGGGGGATCGGTGACCGACAACCCCTTCGCCAATCTCGATGTCAGCCGCAATGCGCCGTGCCCCTGCGGCAGCGGCAGCAAGTACAAGCATTGCCACGGAGCGGTCGGCGCGCGTCAGAACGCCTGAGCCTGCAACAGGGTGACTGACGGGGCGCGGCGATGATCGGGGCGGTGCCGGTCGCGCTCGCGCTGGCGTTCTCGGTCACTGCGCTGCTTTATGCCAGCGTCGGGTTTGGCGGCGGGTCGACCTATGCCGCGTTGCTGGCGCTGGCAGGGATGGACACCCGGCTGCTGCCGCTGATCGCGCTGGCGTGCAACATCGTGGTGGTGGCCGGGTCGAGCATCCGCTTCGCCCGCACGGGGCTGACCCCGTGGCGCAAGGCGGCGGCGCTGGTGGCACTGGGCGCGCCAGCGAGTTTCCTCGGCGGGCTCACCCCGATCGGGGAGGGGGCGTTCCTCACCCTGCTGGGTGCCAGCCTGGTGCTGACCAGCCTCACCATGCTGATTCCCGTGCGCGAGGAGGTCAGCGATACGCCGGCCGCCGCCGCGCGCTGGCTGCCGCTGGCCGCCGCGCCGCTGGGCTTTCTGGCCGGGCTGGTGGGGATCGGTGGGGGCATCTTCCTCAGCCCCCTGCTGCACCTCACCCGCTGGCATTCCGCCCGCGCCATCGCCGCCACGGCAAGCCTGTTCATCTTCGTCAATTCGCTGTTCGGCCTCGCCGGGCAGTTGGCGAAAAGCGGTCCCGATCCCTTCGCTGCCGCCATCGGCGCAGCGCTGCCCTTGCTGGTGGCGGTGGTGGTGGGCGGCCAGATCGGCAGCCTGATGGCCGTACGCCTGATTCCGCCGCAAGCGATCCGCTGGCTGACCGCTGGGCTGGTGCTGGTGGTGGGTGTGCGCCTGTTGGTGGGACTTTAGCAGAAGTCCAATCGACAGAGTCGCGAATCTGTCGCATAGACCGCGCAGTTCACCGCCAATGTCCCAGCCCGCCCCATCCGAATTGCGCGCCGCACTCGACCGCTCGAAAGCGGCGTTGGTGACGGTTGCCTGGCTCAGCGCGATCATCAACGTGCTGCTCTTGGGCGGGCCGATCTACATGCTGCTGATCTATGACGCGGTCCTGCCCAGCGGCAGCACCGCCACCCTGTTCGGCCTGCTGGGGATGGTGGTGCTGGTCTATGTCTTTCAGGCGCTGTTCGACCTGCTCCGGCTGCGCATCCTTGCCGACGTCGGCGCGGCGCTCGATGCGCGGATGACGGGGCGGGTGCACCGGCTGGTCGCGCAACTGGCGCTGCACAACGAGACCAGAGGCGATGATGGCCTCGCCCCGATGCGCGATCTCGAAGCGGTGCGCGGCTATCTCGGATCGCCCGGCCCGGTCGCGCTGATCGACCTGCCGTGGATGGTGCTGTTCCTCGCATTGCTGACGCTGCTGCACGTGTGGCTGGGCGTGACCGCGCTGGCCGGAGCGCTGGTGCTGGCCGCGCTGACCGTCGTGAATGACCGGATTACCCGCGGCCCAAGCGAGAATGCCGCGCGCGCCCGCGCCTATCTCGCCAAGCTGGCGCTCGACACCCGCCGCCATGTCGAGGTGATCCGTGCGCTCGGGATGGGTGAGCGGGTTTATGATCACTGGCACGGCGCACACGCCGCCTACACCAATGCGCAGGACCAGCTGACCCGCGTGGCGAGCGTGCTGAGCGGGGCAAGCCGGATCTTCCGCCTGTTCCTGCAAAGCCTCGTGCTGACCGTGGGCGCGCTGCTCTATCTGGCGGGCGAGGCGAGCGCGGGGATCATCTTCGCCTCGTCGATTTTGGCCGCGCGTGCGCTGGCACCGATCGATCAGGCGATTGCGCATTGGGGATCGTTCCTCGCCGCGCGGCAGGGCTGGGCACGGCTCGACCGGCTGCTGGCCGCCATCCCGGCCTCCGAGGCACCGGATACCGCCTTGCCCGCGCCAAGCATGAGCTTGCAGGTCGAAAACCTCGCTGCGGTGCCGCCCGGTGCGACCCGTCCGGTGATCGAAGGCGTGTCCTTCGTCCTGGAGGCGGGCGACGGGCTCGGCATCATCGGGCCGAGCGCGGCGGGCAAGACCACGCTGGTGCGGATGCTGGCGGGGCTGTGGCAACCGGCGGCGGGCGCGGTCCGGCTCGACGGGGCGAGCCTCGACCAATGGGACCCGGACGATTTGGGCGTCCATCTGGGCTATCTCCCTCAGCAGGTCGAATTGTTCGATGCCACCATCGCGCAGAATATCGCGCGGCTGACACCGGGCGCGCCGTCCGAAGGGATCATCGCTGCCGCCCGCAGCGCCGGGGTGCATGACATGGTGGTGCGCCTCGCCGATGGCTACGACACCGAGGTCGGCAGCAACGGCTCGCAGCTGTCTGCCGGACAACGCCAGCGCATCGGCCTCGCCCGCGCGCTCTATGGCGATCCCTTTCTGGTGGTGCTGGACGAGCCCAATTCCAACCTCGATGCCGAAGGCGAGGGCGCGCTCGACGGCGCGATCGCCGCGATCCGGGCGCGTGGCGGGATCGTGGTGCTGGTAGCGCACCGCCCGGCGGCGCTGCGTCATGTCAACAAGGTGCTGGTGCTCCAGAACGGGCGGATGACCGCCTTCGGGGACCGTGATGTGGTGCTGGGCGAGATGATCAAGCCGCCACCGCCCGACGGGCTCGATCCGCCGGCACGACCGGCCGAACCCGACCTGCCGGGCAGCAGCGAGCCGGCCGAGGTGACACCATGACCACAATGCTGCCCGTGCCGGTCGCCCATGATGCCGATGCGCTGGCGACAAGCTATGATCAGCGCGCCCGCCGCCGCACGCGCACCGCTGCCATCGCCGCCGGTGTGCTGGGGCTGGGCGTGCTGGTGGGCGGGGTGCTGGTGCCGATCGGCGGCGCGGTGATCGCGGTGGCCGAGGTTGCGCCGGAATCGCGGGTCAAGCGGATCGCCCATCCCACCGGCGGGGTGATCGCCGAAATCCTGGTCGAGGACGGCGACCCGGTCGAGGCCGGTGCCTTGTTGATGCGGCTCGACACCAGCGTTTCGGCGATCGACGCGCAGTCTTCCTCGGCCTCGCTCGAACAGTTGCAGGCCCAGAGCGCGCGGTTGGCCGCCGAACTGGAGGGTCGCGGCAGCATCCGCTTTCCGGCCGGCCTGCTCGCCCGCGACAGCGACAGCGCGCGCGAGGCGGTCGCTGCCGAACAGCGCCGCTTCGCGCTGGTCCGGGCCGAACGCGCGAGCCTGCTGGCGCAGCTCGACGAGCGGGTCAACCAGTCGCTCCGCCAGATCGACGGTTACGAAGTCCAGATTGCCGCACTGGAACGCCAGCAGGAGCTGATCCTGCCCGAGCTTGAATCGCTGCGCGACCTGCGCGCCAAGGGCTATGTCACGATCCGCCGGTTGAACGAGATGGAACGCACCGCGATCGAGCTTGACGGGTCGATCGGCGCGCTCCGGGCCAATATCGCGCAGGCGCGCGCGGCCATCGCGCAGGCGCAGGAGCAGCAGGTGCAGGTCGGCCAGACGGCGCGGACCGAAGCCAGCGCCGAACTGGCGCGGGTCAATGCCGCGATCAACCAGCAGACCGTTGCCAGCGCCGATGCCGGTGACCGCTTCGACCGTTCGGCGATCCGTGCCCCGCAGGCCGGGACGGTCGACAAGCTCGCCTTTGCCGCGATCGGCGAAGTGGTGCGTCCGGCCGAGACGATTCTGGAGATCGTGCCGCAGCAGGACCGGCTGGTGTTCAACGGGCTGGTGCAGCCCAATGATGTCGACCGGGTGCGCGTCGGCCAGCGGGCGCGTGTGCGGCTGTCGGCGTTCAATCAGGCCACCACCCCGGAGTTCGGCGGCAGCGTGATCTTCGTGTCGGCCGATCCGGTGTCCGATGCCGAAACCGGGGTGCGCTTCTTCCGTGTCCGGGTCGCGCTCGACCGCGCGGATCAGGCTGAGGCGGCCGCGTTGGAACTGGTCTCGGGGATGCCGGCCGAACTGTTCATCGAGACCGGCAGCCGCTCGATGCTGTCCTACGTCACCAAGCCGCTGATGGACCAGTTCGCCCGCGCCTTCCGCAACTGAGGGGCTGCGGCCCACCGCCGCGCTTGAGGGGCTTTGGTCAAAAGAACAGGGGCGCCCGCCTGCCGGCGGAGCGCCCCTGTCTCATTCGATGCTGCCGATCCGGCCCGGGTCAGCCCAGCTGGTCGATGCCGAAATGTCCGTGCTGCATCCACGGATCATTGATCATGCCGGTGATGGCATCGACGGGCACCATGCCCGCCAGGCCGCCAGTGTCAGCGCCATTGTCGTTGCTGCCGAACAGGGCCGGGATTGCGAGACCGCCCGCAACCGCAGCAGGGCCGCCCGCAAATGCAGTCTGGGCAAAGACGAAAGGCTCGTCCGCCAACAGGCTGAAGGCCATGCCGGACGGCGGCGCGATCGTGGTGCGCGCCTCCACGAACCCGGCTTCGGCATTGAGCACGGTGGCGACCAGCACCCCGTCCGCTGCGATCACGGTATCGG
>DAIQNP010000035.1:0-13576 GCA_036788335.1 Erythrobacter sp. | reverse complement strand
GATGCCGAGCTTCGATCCCAACAGCTTTTCCGACGGGATCGGCAGCGTCGAATACGGGATGCTGCGCGATGACGAGCGCGTGCCGCTACGCAACAAGGTGCTGAAAGGCCTCTATCCGCCCGGATCGACGGTCAAGCCTATGGTGTCGATGGCGCTGATGCAGGCCGGGGTCGATCCTGCCGAGACAGTCTTTTGCGGCGGCGGCCTGCGGGTCGGTAACCGCGTGTTCGGCTGCTGGAACCGGCGCGGGCACGGGTCGGTCAACATGGCCAAGGGCATCTACCAGAGCTGCGACGTCTACTTCTACTCGATGGCGCAGCGTGTCGGCATGGACCCGATCGCGGCGATGGCACGGCGCTGCGGGATGGGGCAGGAATTTCCGCTTCCCGTGACCAGCCAGTTCTATGGCACGGTGCCCGATCCCGACTGGAAGATGACAAAATGGGGCCGCGAATGGCAGACCTTCGACACGGTCAACGCCACCATCGGCCAGGGCTACATGCTGTCGAGCCCGCTGCAGCTGGCGGTCATGGCCTCGCGCCTTGCCACCGGCCGCCACGTGATGCCGCGCCTGACGCTGGACACCAAGCCCAGGGGTTTCGAGACCATCGATTTCCCCAGCGATCAGGTCGAATATGTCCGCCAGGCAATGAGCGACGTGGTCAACGGTCCCGGCACTGCGGGCCGCGCAAGGCTGCCGGTCGACGGCACGCTGATGGCGGGCAAGACCGGCACCGCGCAGGTCGTCTCGCTCAGCGTCTCGAATGGCAAGACCGGCCCGTGGAAATACCGCGACCACGGCTTGTTCATTTTCTTCGCGCCCTATGACAAGCCGCGTTACGCCGGCGCAGTGGTGATCGAGCATGGCGGCGGATCGGGCGCGGCGTACCCCATTGCGCGCGACGTGATGACCTTCATGTTCGACCCGGCCAAGGGGATGGAGGCGCTGACCGCGCTCGAAAAGCAATGGGGCGGCACCGCGCAGCAGCGGCTTGATGCGCGCTACACCGCCTACGCCGCCGAGCGCGGCGAGAACATCATCCGTCCGCCGCGCCGCGACGAGGAGATCTTCGACCGGGTCGAGGCCGAGGCGCGTCTGGCGGCAGCCCTGCCCGAAGCCATCGCCAACCAGGCGATTGCCCCGCGTCCCGAGGCCAACCCGTCGGGCACACCGCCGCCGACCGCCGGAATCGGTACAGCCGGCAGCGCCCCTGCGGCAACGCCCGCTCCGGCCGCTGACACTGCCGCCCCGCCTGCGGCTGGAAGCGCCGCGCAATGAGAAGCGCCGCCGCCACCGGGATCGTACCCGAACCCATCGCCCGTCAGCCGTGGGAGATGCTGTTTCCGCTGCTGGCGCTGGTGTGCTTCGGCGCGCTGGTGCTCTATTCCGCCGGCGGCGGCGCGATGCAGCCCTTTGCTGCCTCGCATCTGATCCGCTTTTTGGTCTTTCTGGTGATGACTGCGGTGATTGCCTCGCTCAACCGCGACCTTGTACAGCTATTGACTTATCCGGCCTATGTGGTGGTGTTGCTGATGCTGCTCGGGGTCGAGGTTGTCGGTCAGGTCAAGGGCGGAAGCCAGCGCTGGCTCGAATTCGGTCCGATCCGCATCCAGCCGTCAGAGATCATGAAGCCCGCCGTGGTGCTGGCGATGGCGCGCTTCTACGAGACGCTGCCGGTGGGCATGGTGGGCACCTGGCGCTCGCTGGTCCCTGCCGGGATGCTGATTGCGCTGCCGATCGGGCTGGTGCTGATGCAGCCCGATCTGGGCACGTCGGTCGCGATCGCCTTTGGCGGCGTGGTCGTGATGTTCCTCGCCGGACTGCCCCTGTGGTGGTTCCTGATCGCAGGCGGCACGGCGGCGGCGGGTGCGCCGCTGGTCTATTTCTTTGCCCTGCACGATTACCAGCGCGCGCGGGTGACCACCTTCCTCGACCCCGAAAGCGATCCGCTGGGCGCAGGCTATCACATCGCCCAGTCCAAGATCGCCATCGGATCGGGCGGATTGTTCGGAAAGGGCTTCAACAACGGCACCCAAAGCCACCTCAACTACCTTCCCGAACCCCACACCGACTTCGTCTTTGCGACAATGGCCGAGGAATGGGGTCTGGCTGGCGGGTTATTTGTGCTGGCGATGTACTACCTGATCCTGCGCTGGGGACTGAAGGTCGCGCAGCAGGCCCCCGACCGCTTCAGTTCACTGCTGGCGGCAGGGGCGACTGCAACGATCTTCTTCTACATCGCGATCAACTTGCTGATGGTGATGGGCATGGCACCGGCCAAGGGTATCCCCCTGCCGTGGATGAGCCACGGCGGATCCTCGATGATGACCAACATGATCTGCATCGGCCTGCTGATGATGGTCAACCGCTGGAACGCGCAAGCCCCGCGTTCGGGCCTGTCGTTCTGACGCGCCCTGTCGATCTGCCGGGTCAGGCACATTAGGGTCTTGCCATCGCAGCGAGACAGGCTAAACGCAGCGCCTCACGCGAATCGGAGCCGGTTTTCCCGCCCGCCGCGTGACCCCGACCTGGTCGGAACGGACGCATAGCTCAGTTGGTAGAGCAGCTGACTCTTAATCAGCGGGTCCTAGGTTCGAGCCCTAGTGCGTCCACCACCTCCGTCATTCGTGATGATCGTTTACCGCCCCGCACGGATGGTCGGGCCGGGATGCCTTCCGGTAAGCAACCCGATCGATGTCGTATGCGGCTTCTTGATCTGCCCTCCGCAGGCAGCGAGGGCATGCTCCACGTTGGTGATCTGAATGCTGATCTGATCCAACTGCCTGCGTGACATGGCGATACCGGCATCGAAGGTGGCATTGAGATCGCTGCTCTTCCAATCGGTATAGGCAGAATGATAGGCCATGCCTGCCTTGACGACTTCCTGCCCGCTTTTGAGCAGCTTCGATGCTGCAGGGTTTCCGGAAGCCTTGGTGGTCCAGGCAACCAGTGTGATATGGTAATCAACCACGCTTTCAAGAAGTTCCTTCTCTTCAAGCGCTGCCGCATTGATGACGATATCGGCCTTGACCTTGGTCAAGTCGGCAAAATCGAGCAAAGGGGAGTCCGTGCCGAGGCGATGTTTCACGATGGAATTCACTCCCGCACCGAAGCCTTTGGCAAAGTCAGCCATTCCGACCTGCTGACCTGCGATTAGCGTTCCGACATTTTCAGAGTTGCCCTGCAGCGCCGAATAGGCATTGCTGACGATAGCCGCCTTGGGCACGAGCTCTCCGGCGACTGCGATGACCACGTCACAAGTGGCCTTGACCATCTGCAGACCGAAAATCACGTTGTTGATCAGCGCTGCGCTGTTCTTTTCGCGCTCTGCCTTGCGGATATCGGCCCACAGCATGGAGCGGATGTTGTATAGGCGCATCACCTGACCGCGCATGATGGTGATGTTGTCGGCGCTGCATGTCTGCATGGCCATCTGTCTGATAATGGTCGGATCCATGATTCCCCTCCCCCTGAGAGGCCCCTGTTTTCCGTCAAGTTCAGCTGTTAGGCAAGCGTCTTGCGCTCTCGTATTCGGAGTGATTTCGATGACGTGAAAATCAGACATTCAACGATCTCGCTATTGCAATCACATTTCGATGTGATATTTTGCGAGCATGAACACATCGCTCATCACACGCATCCGTGATCTCGTCACATCCGGGGGCATGACCCGCGCAGGGCTTGCCCGTGCGGCCGGTCTCCATGCCAACACTTTGCGCGATTGCACGGAAGAGGGCTGGAACCCGACCGCCGAAACCCTCGCCAAACTCGCTGCCTTTCTCGAAGCGAACGATGAACGCCCGGTGCTCGCAAGCATCGAAGAGATCATCGATGAAGCGCGTAACGGGCGGATGTTCATCTTGGTCGATGACGAGGACCGCGAGAACGAGGGCGATCTGGTCATTCCGGCGCAAATGGCGACCCCGCAGGCGATCAACTTCATGGCCACCCACGGACGCGGTCTGATCTGCCTCGCATTGGGCAAGGCGCGGGTCGACCAGCTCGGCCTTCAACCCATGAGCCGCAACAACAAGGAATCGATGCAGACCGCCTTCACCATCTCGATCGAGGCAAAGGAGGGCGTCACTACCGGCATTTCGGCGGCCGACCGTGCGCGCACCATCTCGGTCGCGATCGACAGCGCCAAGGGGCCGGACGACATCGTCACCCCCGGCCACGTCTTCCCGCTGATGGCGCGCGACGGCGGCACGCTGGTGCGCGCTGGGCACACCGAGGCGGCGGTCGATATCTCGCGGCTGGCCGGCCTCAACCCCTCGGGCGTGATCTGCGAGATCATGAATGACGACGGCAGCATGGCCCGGCTTGACGATCTGGTGAGTTTCGCCCGGCGCCACGATCTCAAAATCGGCACGATCCGCGACCTGATCGCCTACCGGATGCGTAACGACCATCTGATCGAGCGGCTGAGCGAGCGCGCTTTCATGTCAGACTACGGCGGCCAGTGGCGGATGATCACCTACCGCGACCGGGTCGAGGGGAGCGAGGCCTATGTGCTGCAAAAAGGCCATGTCACACCTGATCAGCCCACCCTCGCCCGCGTCCATCCGATCTCGGTGTTCGACGATGTGCTGGGCGCGCCGGGGCCGCGCAAGCGCACGCTCCAGCGCGCGATGCAGGCGATCGGCGCGCATGGTTCGGGCGTGATCGTGATCCTGACCGGACGGGTCGGCACCGGCGAATGGCGGCGCGACGAGGAATTGCGCAACATCGGCATAGGCTCGCAGATCCTGGTCGATCTGGGCGTGACCGAGATGGTGCTGCTGTCCAATTCGCGCCCCGATCTGGTGGCGCTCGAAGGCTATGGCCTGACCATTACCGACCATCACCCCATTCCGGAGTAAAGACATGGCCCGCATCCTGATCGTCGAAGCACGCTTCTACGCCCATCTCAACGACATGCTGATCGCAGGCGCGCGCGCGGCGCTGGAAGAGGCCGGGCATGAGGTCGAGGTCCTGACCGTGCCAGGCGCGCTGGAAATTCCCGGCGCGATCGTGCTGGCGGCGGAAAGCAGCCGCTATGACGGCTTCGTCGCCATCGGCGTGGTGATCCGGGGCGAGACCTATCACTTCGAAATCGTCGCAGGCGAAAGCGCGCGCGCAATCATGGCGCTGACGATGGACGGCATCGCCATCGGCAACGGCATCCTGACGGTTGAGGACGAAGCGCAGGCGCTGGTGCGCGCCGACCCTGCGCAGAAGGACAAGGGTGGTGAGGCTGCCAGAGCCACCTTGGCATTGATCGCATTGCAGGACCGCTTCGGCGCGTGAACAATCGAGTTGCCGCCTGATTTTTCACGAAATTTGCCTCCCACGGACACGCTTAAGTATTTTCCCTGTGTAGATTTCCGTAAGCTGTTCATACAAGTTGCGCGCGGCACGAAGCCTGACCTCCGCGGCTTGGGTAGCGGCGGCATCGGACAATCAGCAACAGGATAGCTCTCGTGGAATATCATGACCAAGGCGTGCTGACGGGTACGGGCACACGGACAATTCTGGCAGCGCTCAAGGTGCAGCTTGAGGCGCTCGACTGGATCGGCGCGCATGTTGCTGCAGCGCATTGCGATGCCGCGATCCAGCACCTGCGGCTCAATCTCGATGATCGCCGCGCCCGCTGCGGTACGCGGGTGGAGACCGAAGCCGCATTTGAACAGGTCGCGGTACAGGCCTGAACTCTGGCGGCAATAACCTTCCCCGATCCTCCGTAATGGTCCGTAAAGCCAAGCCAATTCGGATAGGCTAACATGGGTTAGTTTCGGAGGATGACGCAACATGGGCCAAGACACAGTTTGGCTGATCGTGGATTGCCGGCATGGCATACACCAGCGCGGGCGGATGATAACGAGCCGGGTGCGCTGTCATGGATAGCGCCGGTTACAGCGCCTATGCGCTCGGTCTGGAGCCTGATCCGGAAGACGACCTGTCGCCGATCGCCGATCAACTGATGGCCATAGCCGGACACCTGCGCAAAGCGGCGATGGACACGGCGCCCGCGATCCCGCGTCGCCGGGCAACTGACCATGCGATGACCTTGCAGCAACGTCACCTGACGATCGCACGGCACGTCTATGCCCTGCGGCGGCGGCGCACGACGATCTTCGGCAATGCCGACCTGTTCGGCGAGCCGGCATGGGACATGCTGCTCGATCTCTACATCGCTCATGCCGAGGGCAAGTGCGTCTCGGTATCCAGCGCGTGCATCGGTTCCGCCGCCCCGGCAACCACCGGTCTGCGCTGGCTCGGCATCCTCGCTGACGAAGGGCTGGTGGTGCGCGAAAACGATCCGGGCGACCAGCGCCGGGTGATGGTCCGCCTCACCGCACATGGCGTCGCCGCGATGGAGCGCTTCTTAGAAACGGTCGACCTGGCGTTTTAGGCCAGCGTGTCACACGCCGCTTCAGGCGCGCAGATTGCCGAAGCAGGCCCGCCCGGCATAGGCCGCGCTGTCTCCCAGCTCCTCCTCGATCCGGATCAGCTGGTTGTACTTCGCCAGCCGGTCCGAGCGCGCGAGCGATCCGGTCTTGATCTGCCCGCAATTGGTGGCGACCGCGAGATCGGCGATGGTCGCGTCCTCGGTCTCGCCCGAACGGTGGCTCATCACGCAGGTGTAGCGCGCGCGGTGCGCCATATCGACTGCGGCGAGCGTTTCGGTCAGCGTGCCGATCTGATTGACCTTGACCAGCAGCGAATTGGCCAGCCCCTTGGCGATCCCGTCGGACAGGCGCGCCGGATTGGTGACGAACAGGTCGTCACCAACCAACTGGACGGTGTCGCCGATCTTGGCGGTCAGCGCGGCCCAACCGGCGAAATCGTCTTCGCTCATCCCGTCCTCGATCGAGCGGATCGGGTAATCGGCGCACAGCTTTGCGAGGTAATCGGCCATCTCCTCGCCCGACAGGCTCAGGCCTTCGCCCGAAATCTCGTATTTCCCGTTCTTGAAGAACTCGGTCGCGGCGCAGTCGAGCGCCAGCACCATGTCCTCGCCCGGTGTGAAGCCGGCCTTGGCGATGCTCTCCATGATGAAATCGAGCGCGGCACGGGTGCTGGCGAGATCAGGGGCGAAACCGCCTTCATCGCCGACGCTGGTGGCAAGGCCCTTTTCCGCCAGGCCCTTCTTCAGCGTGTGGAACACCTCCGCGCCCCAGCGCACCGCTTCGGTCAGGCTGTCGGCGCCAACCGGCATGATCATGAATTCCTGGATATCGATCGGGTTGTCGGCATGTTCGCCGCCATTGATGATGTTCATCATCGGCACCGGCAGCAAGTGTGCTGAAACGCCGCCAAGGTAGGAATAGAGCGGAAGGCCGCGCGCATTGGCGGCAGCCTTGGCAATCGCGAGGCTGGTGCCGAGGATCGCGTTGGCGCCCAATCGCGCCTTGTTGGGCGTATCGTCGAGCGCGATCATGGCCAGATCGACGTCGCGCTGGTCTTCGGCGTCGAAATTGTCGACAAGCAGCTTGCGGATTTCGCCATTGACCGCATTTACGGCACCCGTCACCCCCTTGCCCAGGTAGCGGGAAGGGTCACCATCCCGCAACTCGACCGCCTCATGCGCGCCCGTCGATGCCCCGGAAGGCACCGCCGCCCGTCCGAAACTGCCGTCATCGAGCAGCACGTCGACCTCCACGGTCGGATTGCCGCGGCTGTCAAGGATCTCGCGGCCATGAAGGTCGATGATGGCGGTCATGTTTGGCTCCGGAACGAATGTGTTGTAGTACTGTAAGACACTCTGGACGGCATGATTCTGGGACACGCCGGATTGCCAGCGTCCCTATGCGCACGGACCTTCCGGCGCAAGCGGATGGGCTCCGGTGACCGGATTCCGGCCACTTTGAACATTAGATTGGACAGACAATCATGGCAGACACTCCCACCACCAAGACAGCCAAGGCCCCGGCGAAATCCGCCAAGGGCGCTACCACCAAGACCGATGGCCCGATCAAGTCCGCATCGCGCAAGACTGGTGCCGTCGCCAAGGCTGCAGAGACCACGCCGCCTTCGGATCACACGGTCGAAGCCAAGAGCCGCTTCAATGCCGCGCTGGAAGAAGCCAAGGCGGGCGCTGCTGCGTTGCGGGCCGAGGCGCAGACCCGCGCCGGAAGCCTCGGCGATCAGGCCAAGGGCAAAGGCACCGATCTTGTCGCCGAAGCCAAGAATTACGGCGAGCAGGCACTCGGCAAGGCGGGCGATCTCGCCGTAGAGGGCAAGAGCGCAGCGAGCGACCTGATCGCCTCGCTCGGCAAGGTGGTGGCCGATACCGCGCCGCAGATCGACGAGCGGCTGGGCGAGCAATATGGCGATTATGCCCGCAAGGCTTCGCGCACCCTTTCGGAAACCTCCGCCAAGCTCGAAGCCAAGAGCGTTGAGGAATTGGGCGAAGAGGCACGCGCCGCAGTCCGCAAGAGCCCCGGCGTTGCGGTGGGGATTGCTGCCGTGCTCGGCTTTTTCCTCGCCCGGATGCTGGGCGGCAAGGACCGTTAAGGGCCGCCACAGTCACCGCCACGTGAGGTAAGCGATCATGCAGGATAGCGAGCGGGCTCCGGGCGCGCCGGCGGACACTCCGTTCGCCGGCGGGGAAGTGCCCAATCCCGACAATACCGCGACAAGCGATGCCAGTTTCGATTCGCTGCGCGAGAACATCACCGTGCTGGTCGAAGATGCGCGCACCTATGCCGAGGCTGAACTGGCTTTCCAGAAAACCCGCGCCGCGCTCGCCGGCAAGGTCGCAGGGCGTGCGGCGGTCTATGCCTTGCTGGCGCTGTTGCTGCTTCATCTGGCGCTGATCGCGCTGGCGGTGGGTGTGGTGATCGCGCTTGCCCCCTATGTGACGATCTGGGGTGCCATCGCGATCGTGGTCGGCGTGCTGCTGCTGGGGGTTGTCTTGCTGCTTCTGCGCGCGCGTGACAGCGGCCTCACCCTCAGCGCGATGTTCGGCGGCGGAGACGGCGCATGACCCGGTTGCCCCATCGATTCATCGAAGACCGCGCGCTGCGCGACGCCGCCCGCGCCGTGCTCGAAGCCGATCTGGTGCACATGAAGGACAGCCTCGCCGAACGCGGGGTGGCTAGCCGCGTCAAATCCGGCCTCACCAGCACCATCTCCACTCGCATCGGCGACGGCGCGCGCGATGTGCTCGAAGAAGCCCGGCAGCAGGCGAGCGACCATCGCGGCGTGTTGGCGGCGCTGATCGGCGCAATCCTCTTGTGGCTCGCACGTGAACCGATATTCGGCTGGCTCGGACTGGGTGGGCATGAAAGCGACGACAGTGACGCGGCGGAAAGCCCCAATGCTGACGCCGACGTTGTCGCTGCCCCGTCCGCTCCGCCCCCGCAGCAAGGAGTTTCCGCATGACCGAACAAAACCTCACCTCGGACGACACGCGCCGCGACTCGCTGCGCGCCCGGATCGACGCGGCCGAGCGCCGCAATGCAGAGCGCACGATGGCCGACGATGCGCGTGCGGCCGCGGCAGCGGCGGTGGATTACACCAAAGCCCATCCCCTGACCGTGCTGGCCGGCGCGCTGGCGCTTGGCCTCGTGATCGGTGCCCTCACCCGCCCCGGCCGCCGGATCATGGGTCAGGTCGCGACCGGCGCGGCCAGCACTGTCAGCGGCGCGGCCGGAGCGGTTGGCGGAGCCGTGGGCGGCGCAGCCTCGGGTGTGCGGCGCGCGGCGGCAAGACCGACCTCACGCATGGGCACGGCGCTGGGCGATTGGGTCGTGGCCTATGGCGCGCGGATCGTCGAAGAAGCGCTTGACGCGGCGCGGGCGGGACAAGACAGGATCGAGGATCTGGGCGAGGAGGCCGGAGCCCGCGCCCAGCGGATCGGGCGCGATGCTGCTGCCGCTGCTGCCAATGCTGCCGACAGCACCCGCACGCTGGCCGGAAACACCCGGCGCAAGGCGGCTGCTGCCGTCCGCGAGTTTCGTGCAAGATAATTTCCGGCTGCGTAAGCACCCGGGGGAGGCTTGCCCTCGGCGCAGGGATCGTTAAACCCCGCGCCGATCCATCCTCCCCAAGGGCGTAGCATCATGGCAGAAACAACCCCCGACCAGCGGCTCCACCTCGTGATGGGGGGCCGGGTCAAGGATCCGCGCGGGCTCGAATTCCAGGACCCGGAGAGCATTCACGTCGTCGGCGTCTACAGCTCGTACGACGCGGCAGTCGATGCATGGCGCGCGCAGGCGCAGCGCACCGTCGACGATGCCGAGATGAAGTATGTGGTGGTGCATATCCACCGCCTGCTGACCCCCGAAGACTGAGCCGCCCGGGCTCTCGTCATGGTCCCGCTGATCCGCCCTTTCCTTGCGGAGGACGCTGCGGCACTGGCCGAACTGACGCTGGCGGCAATCCTGATGATCGGCGCACGGGCCTATTCGACCCATCAGATCCTGGCTTGGGCCGCGCGCCATCCCGGCGCACCCCGCTTTACGCAGAGTGCAGCCAAGGGCGACCTCATCCTGGTGGCCCTTGCGGATGATGGTGCGCCGGTGGCCTATGGGTTGCTGGAGCGCGGGCCGGAGCACGACGGGCATCTCGACATGCTCTATTGCCACCCGGACCATGCCGGACAAGGCTTGGGCGCCGCCTTGTTGGCCGCGATCGAGACGGAGGCCTGCAAAGCGGGGACCGCGCGCCTGTTCACCGAGGCGAGCGAATTGTCTCGCCCGGTCTTCGCCCGCGCCGGCTTTACCCTGCTCCACCGCCGCGATTTCACCCTGCCGCTGGGCGCGGAGGGGATTGCGATGCACAATTACGCGATGGAGAAGGTGCTGGCCTGACGCGGCTACGCGCCGGTCAACCTCGCCCCTTCCCCAAGGATCAGATGAATTCGATCTTCTCGACTGAGTAGAACTTCTCACCCGAAGGGACCGTGACCTCGATGTCATCGCCGACCTGCTTGCCGATCAGCGCACGCGCGAGCGGCGAGCTGTAGGAAATCCGGCCCTTGTTCGCATCTGCTTCGGTCTGGCCGACGATCTGATACTTGATGGGTTTGTCGTTCTCGTCGAGCAGCGTCACGGTTGCACCGAAGATGATCTTGTCGCCTGACAGCGTGGTCGGATCGATGATCTGCGCACGGCTGACCATGTGTTCGATCTCGCCGATCATGGCTTCGACCTGGCCCTGGCGTTCCTTGGCGGCGTGGTATTCGGCGTTTTCCGACAGGTCACCGTGCGCGCGCGCTTCTTCGATGGCCTCGACGATCTTGGGGCGCTCGTCACGCAGCACCTTGAGGTCGGCCGTGAGCCGTTCGTACCCCTCGGCCAGCATCGGGACCTTTTCCATCGTTGCCATCACTTACCGTCTCTTTCTCTTGCGTGAGCCTCGCCATGCCGGACTTCAACCTTCGACGGGGCCGCATTCTGCAAGGCAGCCCGAAGGAAGGTCTGGATGTCAGGGAGGCTTCGTTCAATTACTTGCAATAATAGTCCTGCAATGAGCGGACTTCAAGCTGCTCCGGCCGGATCGCCGAAATTGCTGCCGCGGCTGCCACCGATGCAGCGGCAGTTGTGTAGTAGGGCACCTTGCCCGCCAGCGCCGCCATCCGGATCGATTTGCTGTCGAGCAGCGACTGCCAGCCTTCGGTGGTGTTGAAAATCAGCGCGATGTCTCCATCGATGATCCGGTCGACGATATGCGGCTGGCCTTCGGCGACCTTGTTCACCCGCTCCACCGGCAAGCCCTGTTCGGCCAGATAGGCTTGCGTACCGCCGGTCGCGATGACGACAAAGCCCTGTTCGATCAATTGGCGCACCGCCGGGACGATCCCCGCCTTGTCGGTGCTCTTGACCGAAACGAACACCGTGCCGCTGCGCGGCAGCACCATCCCGGCACCCATCTGCGACTTGAGGAAGGCGGCCTCGAACGTCATGTCGATCCCCATCACCTCGCCGGTCGATTTCATCTCGGGGCTCAGCACCGGGTCGGCACCGGGGAAACGGGCAAAGGGGAACACCGCTTCCTTGACCGACATGTAGGGCAGATCGCGGCGGAAGGGTTCGAACCCCGACAGCGGCTCGCCCGCCATCACCCGCGCGGCGATCTTGGCCACCGCCTGCCCGGTCGCCTTGGCGACGAAGGGTACGGTCCGGCTGGCGCGCGGGTTGACCTCGATCAGGTAGACCTCGTTGTCCTTGACCGCGAATTGCACGTTCATCAGGCCCTTCACGCCCAGCGCATGGGCCAGCGCTTCGGTCTGCCGCTCCATTTCGGCGACGATCTCCGCGCCGAGCGAATAGGGCGGCAGGGTGCAGGCGCTGTCGCCCGAATGGACCCCGGCTTCCTCGATATGCTGCATCACCGCCGCAATCCGCACCTCGGTCCCGTCGCTTACGGCATCGACATCGCATTCGATCGCATCGCGCAGATACTGGTCGATCAGCACCGGACTGTCGCCCGAAACGTTCACAGCCGTAGCGATGTAATCATCGAGCTGCGCTTCACTATCGACGATTTCCATCGCCCGCCCGCCGAGCACGTAGGACGGACGCAGCAACACCGGATAGCCGATCCGTGCGGCGACGGCGGCGGCTTCGTCGCGGCTGCGCGCGATGCCGTTTTCGGGCTGCCTGAGTTTCAACTTGCTCACCAGCTTGGCGAAGCGTTCGCGGTCTTCGGCCAAGTCGATCGCATCAGGCGAGGTGCCGAGGATCGGGATCCCCGCATCCTCCAGCGCCTGTGCAAGCTTGAGCGGGGTCTGTCCGCCGAATTGGACGATCACGCCGACGAGCTCGCCGTTGCGCTGTTCGACCCGCAGGATTTCGAGCACGTCCTCGTCGGTCAGCGGTTCGAAATAGAGCCGGTCGGAGGTGTCGTAATCGGTCGAGACGGTTTCCGGGTTGCAGTTGACCATGATCGTCTCGAAGCCCTGCTCCGCCAGCGCGAAACAGGCGTGGACGCAGCAATAGTCGAACTCGATCCCCTGCCCAATCCGGTTCGGCCCGCCGCCCAGAATCACGATCTTGCGGCGGTCGGACGGCATGGCCTCGCATTCCGGCTCGCCAAAGCTAGGGGCCTCGTAGGTCGAGTACATATAGGGCGTGATCGCGTCGAACTCTGCGGCGCAGCTGTCGATGCGCTTGAAAACCGGGTTCACGCCGAGCTTGCGGCGCAGGTCGCGCACTTCGGCGGCGCTGGTCGCCCCCGCCATCGCAACCAGCGCATCGTGAAGCAGGCCGGACCGCTTGGCCTGCGTTTCGCCCATGCCACCTGCAACGCCCACCGAGCGGACCGCCAGCGTCGCCAGCCGCCGGTCGGAGAAGCCCATCGCCTTCAGCCGCCTGATGCCGGCCGCATCGCGCGGCAGGCCATCGGCCTGCACTTCGCGCTCGGCGGCAATGATGGCTTCGATCTGGCGCAGGAACCACGGATCGTAAAAAGTGACCGCGGCGACTTCTTCCACGCTCATGCCCTCGCGGAACGCCTGCGCAACCTTGAGCAGGCGGTCGGGGGTGCGGCGCGACAGCGCGGCGGTGATGACGTCCTTGGCCTGCCCTTCGAGCTCCGGCACGCGGTTGAATCCGTCCAGGCCGGTCTCCAGCCCGCGCAGCGCCT
>DAIQNP010000034.1:0-13805 GCA_036788335.1 Erythrobacter sp. | reverse complement strand
ATAGCCCATCATCATCATCCGCGCATCCCAGAAGAACAGGATGTCGAAGCCCGAGATGAGGAGGCTGTTGGGGTAGTGTTTTTGCAAAAGACCCGTTCGGGCTGAGCTTGTCGAAGCCCTGTCCTGTTCTTCCGAAGAGAAGTGCGGCCCTTCGACAGGCTCAGGGCGAACGGTATCTGAGGTTTGCTCTGGCCAGCCCAGCGTGGCGAAGGGCCACAGGGCGGATGAGAACCACGTGTCGAGCACGTCCTCGTCCTGCGTCAGCGCGACGCCGTCGCCAGCCTGCGCCTGGGCTTCGGCGGCGCTGGCGGCGACGTAGATCCGGCCGTCGGCGTCGAACCACGCCGGGATGCGGTGGCCCCACCACAATTGGCGGCTGACACACCACGGCTGAATGTCGTTCATCCAGTTGAAGAAGGTTTTTTCCCAGGTCTTGGGCACGATGCCGATCTCGCCGGACTTCACGGCTTCAATCGGCCTTTTCGCCAGTTCCGCAGCGTTGACATACCACTGGTCGGTCAGCATCGGTTCGATCACCACGCCGCCGCGGTCACCGAAGGGCTGCATGATGACCTTGTCCTCGACCCGCAGCATCAACCCTTCGGCGTCGATATCGGCCACCACGCGCTTGCGCGCCTCATAGCGATCCAGCCCGCGATATTCGTCGGGCACGAGGTTGAGCGTGTCGACTTCCTTGGCGGTGAAATCCGCCCCGGCGGCGATGGCGCGGGCGCGGGCGGCCACCTCGGCATAGGGCGCGCAGTCGCTGCGCATTGCGGCGACTTCGTCCATCAGCCGGTACATCGGGATGCCATTGCGCTGCGCGACGCCGTAGTCGTTCTCGTCATGCGCGCCGGTGATCTTGACCGCGCCCGAACCGAAGGCGGGATCGGGATATTCATCGGTGATGATCGGGATCAGGCGGCGATGTTCCTTCGGGCCGACCGGGATTTCGCACAGCATTCCCACGATCGGAGCATAGCGCGCGTCACCCGGATGCACCGCCACCGCGCCGTCACCCAGCATGGTTTCGGGCCGGGTGGTGGCGATGGCGATGTAATCGCGCTCCTCCTCCAGCACCACGTTGCCTTCGGCGTCACGCTCGACATAGGTGTAAGTCGCGCCGCCCGCGAGCGGGTATTTGAAGTGCCACATGTGGCCCTGCACTTCGCGGGTCTCGACCTCGAGATCGCTGATCGCGGTCTTCAGCTTTGGGTCCCAGTTCACCAGCCGCTTGTCGCGGTAGATGAGGCCGTCATTGTAGAGGTCGACGAAGGTCTTGATCACCGCCTTGGTGAAATGCGGGTCCATCGTGAACTGCTCGCGGCTCCAGTCCATTGAGCAACCCAAACGGCGCAGCTGGTGGGTGATGGTGCCGCCGCTCTCGGCCTTCCATTCCCACACCTTGGCGACGAATTCCTCGCGGCTGTAATTGGTGCGCTTGTCCTGCATGGCCTCAAGCTGGCGTTCGACCACCATCTGCGTCGCAATGCCCGCATGGTCGGTGCCCACCACCCAGAGCGCGTCCTTGCCGCGCAACCGTTCATAACGGACGACCACGTCCTGCAGCGTGTTGTCGAGCGCATGGCCAATGTGGAGCGAACCGGTGACGTTTGGTGGCGGATTGACGATGGTGAAGGCTTCGGCATCGGGCCGTTCGGGCCGGAACAAACCATTGGCCTCCCAATGGGCGTACCAGCGCCGCTCGATATCGGCGGGGTCGAAGGTGGTGGCCAGAGGCGGGTTCGTGGTGTCGCTCATCCCCGGCGCCATGCCAGCAGCCATGCTGCGATGCAACGGCTGAGGCAGAGTGGCGCGCCCATCCGATCAGCCGCATCCGCTGCAATGCGGCAATCCTAACCCTGTGCCTTGTGATGACGGGAATTTTCCCGCATGGCTGCGCACAGATGAATGGCAGCGCACATTTCGATCTGGAGGATGATGGCACCGGGGGCAGCCGTCTGGCGCTGTCGGGACCCTTGCTGTTGTCCACCATCAAGCCAATCGAGCGCGGGCTGCGCCAGCTGGACACCGCGCCGCGCAGCATCGATCTTTCCGCTGTCAGCGAAATCGACACGGTTGGCGCGTGGGTCGTGTGCCGCGTGGCGCGCGAACATGGCGCTGACATCACCGGCGCAAGCGATGCGGCCGGGCGGCTGCTGGAGGCGGTGCGCGATATCGACGCGGATGGCATGGTGCGTCCACCACGCGCCCCGTTCTGGGAACGCGTGCCGATGGCGGTGGGCGACAAGGTTTTCGGCGCACGTTCCGGCATTTACGGCGTGGTCGGTTTTCTCGGGCAGATCCTGCTCGGGGCCGCCAAGCTGGCGCGCCACCCTACGCGTTTTCCAATTCGGGCGCTGGTGCACCAGATGGAGCTGGTGGGCGTTACCGCGCTGCCGATCATCGGCTTGATGAGCTTTCTGATCGGCATCGTCATCGCCCAGCAGGGATCGGTCCAGTTGCAACAGTTCGGCGCGGAATCGCTGACGGTGAACCTAGTCGGACGGATCACCTTGCGCGAACTTGGCGTGCTGATGACCGCGATCATGGTCGCGGGCCGGTCGGGCAGCGCCTTTGCCGCGCAGCTGGGCACAATGAAGCTGACCGAGGAGATCGACGCGATGCGCACCATCGGCATTTCCCCGATCGAGGTGCTGGTGATCCCGCGTATTCTGGCAGCCACTTTCATGATGATCCTGCTGGGCTTTTATGCCTCGGTCATGTCGATCATCGGCGGGGCGGTGGTGGGCGAGGTTTCGCTGGGCATCCCGTTCTGGACGTTTCTTGTGCGGATTCAGGAGGTCGTGCCCGAACATGACCTGTGGGTTGGGGTGATCAAGGCGCCGGTGTTCGGGTTGATCGTAGCGCTGGCGGGCTGTTACAACGGCTTGCAGGTGCGCGGCGATTCCGAAGAAGTCGGCCGCCGCACGACGATGGCCGTGGTCTCGGCGATCTTTGCGGTGATCGTGATCGATGCCTTCTTCGCTGTGTTCTTCACTGAAATCGGATGGGGGTGATGCCAATGGCCGATCACACCGAACACCGCGAACATGCCGCCAACTCCCAAGCCGGGGACTATCCGATTGTGGTCGAAGGCCTCGTCAATCGCTTTGGCGATTTTGCGGTGCATGACGGGCTCGACCTGAAGGTACGGCGCGGCGAAATTCTGGGCGTGGTCGGCGGATCGGGCACCGGCAAGTCGGTGTTGATGCGCTCGATCATCGGACTCCAGCGGCCGAGCGGCGGGCGGATCGACGTGCTGGGACGCACCATCACCGATCTTGATCTGGATCAGGGCATCGGCGTGCGCCGCCGCTGGGGCGTGCTGTTTCAGGGCGGGGCGCTGTTTTCGACGCTGACCGTGGGCGAGAATGTCGAGGTGCCGCTGCGCAAGTATTACCCCGATCTCAGCGCCGATCTGCGGCATCAGATTGCGCGCTACAAGGTGATCCTTTCGGGGCTGCCGGAAAGCGCAGTGGCGAAATACCCGTCCGAATTGTCGGGCGGGATGCGCAAGCGTGCAGGGCTGGCCCGCGCGCTCGCACTCGATCCCGAACTCCTGTTCCTCGATGAACCCACTGCGGGCCTTGATCCGATCGGAGCGGCCAATTTCGACCGGCTGACGCGCGAGCTGAAGGAAACGCTCGGCCTCACCGTGTTCCTGATCACCCATGATCTCGATACGCTTTACGAAATCTGCGACCGGGTGGCGGTGATTGCGGACAAGACAATTATCGCGGTCGGCACGATCCCCGAACTGGTGGCGACCAAGCATCCGTGGATCGAGGAATATTTCAACGGTCCACGCGGACGTGCCGCGCAGGATTCCCATCTCAGAGCGGCGCAATGATCCAGAGAATATTGGACAGCCACGCCCGCCGGGCTTCATAGGAAGAGGCAAATGGAAACCAGAGCCAATCACCTGTGGGTCGGAGCGGTCACGCTGGTGCTGCTGGCAGCGCTGGCGGCCTTTATCGTCTGGATCGCGCGGCTGGGGCAGGGCGAACAGGACGAGTTCGACATCTTCTACGGCCAGTCGGTCTCCGGCCTCGCCAATGGCAGCCAGGTCAGCTTTGCCGGGGTGCCGGTCGGGCAGGTGACCGAAATCGCGCTGGCCGACGGCAATCCCGAATTCGTCCGGGTGCGGATCAAGGTCGGCACCAATGTTCCGATTCTGGTCGGCACCCAGGCCACCATTCAGGCGAGCTTTACCGGGGTGTCGACCATCCTGCTCGACGGTGCGCGCAAGGATGCGCCGGCGATCACCTGCGAGACCACCGCCTGCCCCGAAGGCCGCCCGGTGATCCCGCCGGGGCGCGGCGGCTTCGGCGAGATCGTCGCCAACGCCCCGCTGCTGCTCGAACGGCTGGCGACGCTGACCGAACAGCTCAACCTGATCCTCGGTCCGGACAATCAGCAGGAAATGGCCGGAATCCTGCGCAATTCCAACCGGCTGACCGGCGGGCTGGCCGATGCCGCGCCTGAATTGACCGAGAACCTCAAGCAGTTTCAGGTCACCATGCAGGAATTCAACCAGACGCTCGACGCGGTCGAGAAGGTTGCCGTCAGCACGGACAGCCTGATCAACAAGGAAGGCGAGCCGCTGGCCGAGGAACTGCGCGGCACGCTGCAATCGGCCAACCGCGCCGCCGCTGCGCTGGCCGACACGCTCGAGGATGCGCGCCCGGCGGCACGCCAGCTGCGCGAAGGCACCTTGCCTGCGGCCGAGGCGACCTTGCAGGACCTGCGCGCTACCAGCCGGGCGCTGCGGGCGATCACCGAAAAGCTCGAAAGCGAAGGCGTCGGCTCGCTGGTGCAGGGGCAGTCGCTGCCCGATTACAAGCCATGATGCCCGCCACGAAAGGGACCCGCCCGATGAACCTCTCCCGATCCGCCCTGATCCTGGCCGCGCCGTTGCTGCTGGCGCTGGGCGGCTGTGTCAGCTTCGGCGGCGAACCGCCCGAAAGCCTGCTGACCCTCAGCCCTGCCGCCAGCGCGCCGGTGGGCAACGGAACGCCGCCGGCCGGGACCGAACGCGCGGTGATCGCCGTGCTGGCTTTCGACACCCCGGCCAAGCTCGACGTGCTGCGAGTGCCGGTGGCGGTCAGCCCTACCGAGATCGCCTATCTCGAAGGCGCGTTCTGGGTCGAGAAGCCTGCGCGCCTGCTGCGCACCCTGATCGGCGAAACGCTGCGCAGCCGCAGCCCGGCACTGGTGCTCGACGGCGATGACACGCCCGCGCTGGCGACCACGACGCTGCGCGGCACGCTGACCGAGATGGGATACGACGCGCCGACCTCGTCGGTGGTGGTCAGGTTCGATGCGATGCGGCTCGACCCCGATGGCCGCCGCGCAACCCGCCGCTTCGAAGCGCGCGAGGACGGCGTGCTGCCCGAAGCGCGCGCGGTGGGCGCAGCGCTCAACCGCGCATCGAACCAGGTCGCGGGCGAAATCGCCGACTGGATGCTGGCGGGGGGATAACGCCGCACTGCTGGCCGCGCTTTCCTACTGCGCGCAAGGCTGGCAGCACCGTCTGATGAGCCGCCCCGGCCACCATTGCCGCTGCTTGAACGCCGGGACCGGGGCGGGGGAATTTTCCGCTCCTGAACAGTGTCTCAAGTGTCTCATACAAGCGGCAAGGCTCAGCCGGACAGGCCATCCCGTGCCAGCCGCGCGAACCCGCAGGCGTGCAGGAAATCGGCCTCGCGCCGGGCGCGGCGTTCCTCGGCTTCGGCATCGCGGCCCCACAGATCGGCCTGCCATTCCTCCTCGAGACAGGCCGCCTGCCACAGCGCCAGCGGCGCGTCCTCGCCGGTCGCCTCCAGCGCGGCGAGCGCGGTGACGAGCGAGGACGCGAGCGTGGTCATCAGCTCGATCCCGGCAATCACGAAGGGGTTCTCGCGCAGGACCGCCGCTTCCAGCACCGCCAGCGCAGCCGGGTCCTGCGGGCGGTGAAGCACCCCGCTGACCCGCACCAGCCGGATGCCATGCCGCGCTTCGAAGGCGGCGAGCAGCGGCTCCCACAGCGCCTGCTGGCGCGCATAAAGCGGCGCGTCGGGATCGGCCCGGTAACACAACGTGTCGGTCTCGGCATAGGAGGTGAGGGCACGAACCACGGCACGCGGATCGGGCGCGATCATGTCGATCGCGTAATCGGCCATGTCGCGCAAGGGGAGGTCGAGGGGGTCGATCTTGTCGCCCTGCCGCCGCCATTCCGCCGCCAGCGCCTCGCCGAGCGGCTGCGACGGCACCACCTGCGGGGTGCCGCCGACCGTCTTCAGCCCCCGGCCATCGAGCAGCACCTGCCACCCGCCCGGCGCTTCGGCCAGCGTCACGTCCTTGTAGAACCGCCGGATCATCGCGCGTCCCTGTCGCCCGCTTTCCAGCGCCGGGCGAGCAGCCGGGGCGCGAAGAAGAAGTCGAGCAGTCCCGCAACCGCCAGCACCACGCCAAGCGCGTACGGCCCGTCCACCACCCCGCGCGCAATCGCGATGCCGAGCAGCAGCATGACCAGCCCGCCGATGCGGACCACGTTGAGGATCACGTATCGCTGCCGGGCGCGGACCTCTTCGGGCGGCAGGCTCATGCCGCGCCCTTGCGCAGCGTCGCTTCGAGCATGGCGCCGAGTGCGGCGACATCCTCGGCCACGCCGATTGCCCCGCTCGCCAGCAATTCGTCCGCGCCGTGATAGCCCCAGCCGACCCCGATCGCGGGCACGCCGATGCTGCGCGCCATCACCATGTCGAAGCTGGTATCGCCGATCATCACCGCTTCGCCCGGCAGCGCGCCCGCTTCGCGCAAGGCGGCCTCGAGCATTGCCGGGTGGGGTTTGGAGGGGTGGCGATCCGCGGTCTGGAGCGAAACGAACAGGTCGGCGATCCCATGCACCGCAAGGCACGCCGCCAGCCCGCGGTCGGACTTGCCGGTGGCCACCGCCAGCGCCCAGCCCTCGGCGCGCATGGCGGCGAGCAGGTCGGCGATACCATCGTACAGCGGCTCGTCGAGCAACCCTTCCTCGCGCCGCGCACGGAAGCTCGAGCGGTAGAACTCAGTGACGGCCTGTACGTCCGCGTCGGTCAGGGCAGGGGCGAGGTGGCGCACTGCGACCGGCAGGCTGAGGCCGACTGCGCGGCGCACTTCGCGCAGGTCAGGGACGACGATCCCGGCGCGGGTGAAGGCCCGCTCCATCGCCCAGCAGACATCGGCCTGCCCGTCGACCAGCGTGCCGTCGCAATCGAACACGGCAAGGCGGGTGACCGTCATGATGCGATCTCCCGCACCGCATCGGCGAGCGCAGCGTGACCGGCGTTAGCCAGCCCCTCGGCGATCCGGGCGCGGTCGGCGTCGGGCTTGTTCTGCGACAGCTTGAAGGTCGGCCGCCAGGTGGTGACCGCCATGTCGAACCCGGTGATGCCCTTGAACAGGCCGTTCCAGGTCTTCTCCGACGACTCCGCCGCCTGCCATGCTTCGCCGCCCAGCTTGCCTTCATGCCGGGTGATGGCGGCATGAAGGAAGGCCTCCAGCCCTGTATCGTCCATCGGCGTGACCGGACCTGCCAGTTCGAGCGTGACGTAATTCCAGGTCGGCACCGTGTCGCGGTTGGCATACCAGCGCGGGGAGATGTAGCCGTCCGGTCCGTTGACCACGATCAGCACATCCGCCCCGTTTGCGATCGGGCGGGTCAGCGCGTTGCTCTTCGACAGGTGGAACTGAACCGTTCCATTGCCGCAGGACAAAAGCGGGGTGTGGGCCACGCGGGGGCCATCCGGGGTGGCGGCAAAAATCATGCCGAAGCCGACTGCGGCGATCAGCGCTTCGCACGCGCTGCGGTCCTCGTTGCGGAAGGCGGGATCGGGATGCATCAGCGGCGCGGGGTCTTGCCGGGGCCTTTCGGCGCGGGAGCCTTGCCCCTCACGGGCGCGGGCCTGCCCTTGGCGGGCGCAGGCTTGCTCTTGCCGCTTGCGGGCCTGGCCTTGCCGGGTTTCGCCTTCTCGGACTTGGCCGCGACCGTGCTGCGCGCGCGGCGGGGACTGCGGGTTTCCTTGCGCGCCTGCTTGAAGTGGCGGCGGGCGGCCTGCTTCTTCTCCTCGCCTGTGCGTTCGGTGTTGTCTTCCCGCAGCGGCGAGGCGTCGGACAGCCCCTGGTCGAAGCCCAGCACCTCCATGCTCATGGCGAAATGCGGCGGCAGTTCGGCGATGACATCGAGCTTGCCGCCACTGCCCTCCTTGGTGCTGGGTTCGGAGATGATCAGGCGGCGCGCGTGCAGATGCATCTTGCGGCTGACCGCGCCGGTCAGGAAGGAATCCGGCCCGCCATACTTGCCGTCGCCCACGATCGGGTGGCCGATTGCCGCCATGTGGACGCGCAATTGATGCGTGCGTCCGGTCAGCGGTTCCAGTTCGACCCAGGCGGCGCGTTCCCCGGCATGATCGACCACGCGGTAGCGGGTCCTGGCGACCGCGCCGTTCTCCTCGTCGATATGCATCTTCTCGCCGCCGGTGCCCGGCTGCTTGGCGAGCGCGGCATCGATCACGCCCTCGGCCAGCGCGGGATTGCCGACCACCAGCGCCCAATAGACCTTGCGCGCCGAACGCCCGGCAAAGCGCTTGGAGAAGCTCGCCGCGCTGCCCGGCGTGCGCGCGATCAGCAATACGCCCGAGGTGTCCTTGTCGAGCCGGTGGACCAGCCGCGGGCGGGGGGTCTTCTCGTCCTCGACAAAGGCGTCGAGCAGTCCGTCGACATGCTTGGTGGTCTTGCTGCCGCCCTGCGTGGCGAGGCCCGGCGGCTTGTTGAGGACGATGGCGCTGCGCGTTTCGTGGATCACCATCGCTTTTGCCTCGGCGATCTGTTCGGGGCTCAATGTGCGGGTGCGCGGCGCAGCCTTGCGCGGTCCGGTGGCGAGCGGTTCCTCACCCCCCGGCGGCACCCGCAGGTGCTGCCCGGCAGCGAGGCGGTCTTCGGGCTTGGCGCGCTTGCCGTCGACCCGGATCTGCCCGGTCCGCGCCCAGCGCGATACGGTGGCAAAGCCGATCAGCGGCAGGTTGCGCTTGAACCAGCGGTCCAGCCGGACGCCGTCGTCATCCTCGGTCACGGTGAATTGCCGGACGTTGTCGGCGGCGTCGGTGGGTGTGTCGTTTGCTTCGGTCATGGCACGCTCTGCGCGATGATGAGGCCCGCGACAATGGCCGCCATCCCGGCGATCAAGGAAGCCGCGCCGTAGGCCAGCGCGTCGATCACCTGTCCGCGATGCAGCATCGTCACCAATTCGGCGCTGAAGGCGCTGAAGGTGGTGAAGCCGCCCAGCAGCCCCACGCCGACCAGCAGCCGCACCGGCTCGGCCGTATCGGGCGAGACATTGGCGCGTGCGAGCCAACCGAGCAGCCCGCCCATCGCCAGGCTGCCGATCAGGTTGACGCTCAGCGTCGCCCACGGGAAGGCATCGGCGGTGCGTTGGCCCAGCGCGCTCGTCATCCAGCGGCCCAGCTGGTAGCGCGCCAGCGCGCCGCCCGCGCCGCCAGCCGCGACCAGCGCCGACGCGGCGAGCGGGGAAAGATTGGCAATCGTCATCCTCAAGGCCCATAGCGAGGGGGACGCCCTCTGCCTAGCGTGGCGCGGCCCGGAAACAGCCCCGCGCAACGCGCGTCGGCCGGAAAAAGCGCAGGGCTGCGCGCGCACGGCTTGCCATTTTGCCGCTGTTGGACTATCGGGCCGCGATTGTAAGCACGGTCCCCCAAGGGAATCGCGCATGTTTCAACGGAAATTCACTCGCGCATCCCCGCGTGGTTTCAGGCGGGCTCTGGCGTTTTGGCAATTGAGGTAGTCGTCGTTTATGCAAATCATGGTTCGCGATAACAATGTCGATCAGGCCCTGCGCGCGCTCAAGAAGAAGCTGCAGCGTGAAGGCGTTTATCGCGAGATGAAGCTGCGCCGCCACTACGAAAAGCCGAGCGAGAAGCGCGCCCGTGAAAAGGCTGCCGCCGTGCGCCGCGCCCGCAAGATGGAGCGCAAGCGGCTGGAGCGTGACGGGAGCAAATAATCCTGTCTTCAGGTGTAGCCGCCTGCGCCGAACCGCTTGAATCCTCCTCTATGATCAGCCATCAGGGCGCGGCTTATCTCCGCGCCCTTTTGCCGTAAGCCCCAAGCGCTGCGGCAAGCCGGCGCCAGTCAGGACCACACTATGACCGAAGTCACCGCCGTTCCCATCCGCCCCGTCGCCAAGGGCTCGCTCACCAAGCTGTGGATCGGCGTGGTCCTGGCCGTGCTGGTCGGGGCGGGGCTGGCCTGGGCTGCGGTGCCCAAGGGGCTCGATGTCGACACGCTGACCGCCGGGACGGGCAAGACCGCCGAAGTCGGCGACGTGGTGTTCGTGAAGTACAAGGGCAAGCTCGCCGCGACCGATGCGGTGTTCGACGAATCCCAGGAAATCCCGCTCCCGGTCGAAGGCATCTTCCCCGAAGGCAGCCCCTTCCCGGTCGAACAGGGCGCGACCATCGACGGTTTCTTCGAAGGCCTCCAGCAGATGCAGAAGGGCGGCAAGTACCGGCTCTTCATCCCGGCGGAGCAGGCTTACGGCGCCGAAGAGAAATCCAACCCGCAGACCGGCGAAGTGGTGATCCCGGCCAATTCCGACCTCGTGTTCGAGATCGAGGTGGTCGACATCATGAGCGAGGAGGCGTTCAACCGCAATCTGGGCATCCTCCAGCAGGCGATGCAGCAGCAGATGGGCCAAGGTGGTCCGGGCGGTGCTCCGGGCGGTCCGGGCGGCGCGCCTGCACCGGCCCCGGCTCCGGGCCAGTAAGGGGATAGCGGCCCGATGTCGGTGGACAAGGCAACCGTCGCCAAGATCGCCAGCCTGGCGCGGATCAGCATGGACGACGCCGCGCTCGAACGGATGGTGCCCGAATTGAACGGCATCCTCCAATGGGTCGAGCAACTGGGCGAAGTCGACGTGACCGGGATCGAGCCGATGGCGGCGGTCATCCCCAATACGCTGCGGCTGCGCGACGATGTGATCGATGCCGACCCGCTGACCGGCGGCGGCAGGCGGGCGGACGTGCTCGCCAACGCCCCGGCAGCGGAGCACGGGTTCTTCGGGGTCCCGAAAGTCATTGAATAGGGGGCAGGACTTTGGTCCTTTCCCGTTCGCCCTGAGCTTGTCGAAGGGCTGCTTTTCTTTCAGTGCGGTGTCGAAGAAGCGAAAGACGGTGCTTCGACAAGCTCAGCACGAACGGAGTTGTTTGTGAGTGACCTGACCCAACTCGGCGTAAAGGACATCCGCGACGGCGTGCGCGCCGGGGACTTCACCGCGCGCGAAGTGGCCGAAGCGTTCAACGCTGCGGTGGCCGGGGCTGCCGCGTTGAATGCCTTTATCGTGACCACGCCGGACCACGCGCTGGCGGCTGCCGACAAGGTCGACGCCGCGCGCGCTTCCGGCGCGGACTTGGGCGCGATGGCGGGGGTGCCGATCGGCATGAAGGACCTGTTCGCCACCGACGGCGTGCAGACCACCGCGGCCAGCCACATCCTCGAAGGCTTCGTGCCGCGCTATGAATCGACCGTCAGCCAGAAGCTGTGGGACGCGGGCGCGGGGATGCTGGGCAAGCTCAACCTCGATCAGTTCGCGATGGGATCGTCGAACGAGACCTCCCATTTCGGCAATGTCACCTCGCCGTGGAAGAAGGCGGGCAGCAATGCGGCGATGAGCCCCGGCGGATCGTCGGGTGGATCATCGACCGCCGTCGCCGCGCGCCTCGCACCCGCCGCAACCGGGACCGACACCGGCGGTTCGATCCGCCAGCCCGCCGCCTTCACCGGCATCTGCGGGATCAAGCCGACCTATGGCCGGTGCAGCCGCTGGGGCATCGTCGCCTTCGCCTCCAGCTTGGATCAGGCCGGGCCGATGGCGCGCTCGGTCGAGGATTGCGCGATCATGCTCGGCGCGATGGCCGGGTTCGATCCCAAGGATTCGACCTCGCTGCCGATGGACGTGCCCGACTGGGAAGCCGCCTTGAACGCCGATCTGCGCGGCAAAAAGGTCGGCATCCCGCGCGAATACCGGATGGAGGGCACCGACGCGGCGATCCTCGATTCGTGGGAGCAGGGCAAGGCATGGCTGCGCGACGCAGGCGCCGAGATCGTCGATGTCTCGCTGCCGCACACGAAATACGCGCTGCCCGCCTACTACATCGTCGCGCCCGCCGAAGCTTCGTCGAACCTCGCCCGTTATGACGGGGTGCGCTACGGGTTGCGCGACCTTCCTGATGGGAGCGGCTTGCAGGACATGTACGCCGCCACCCGCGCCGCCGGGTTCGGGGACGAGGTCAAGCGCCGCATCCTGATCGGCACCTATGTGCTTTCGGCGGGCTTCTACGATGCCTATTACACCCAGGCGCAGAAGGTCCGCGCGCTGGTCGCCCGCGATTTCGAGCGCGCGTTTCAGGAATGCGACGTGATCCTCGCGCCCACCACGCCGACGGCTTCGTTCCCCTTGGGCGAGAATGTCGACGATCCGCTGGCGATGTATCTGAACGACGTGTTCGCGGTGCCGGCCAGCCTCGCCGGCTTGCCCGCGATGAGCGTGCCGGCGATGCTGAACGAGCACGCCTTGCCGCTCGGCCTGCAACTGGTGGGCCGCCCGTTCGACGAACAGGGCGTGCTGAACGCAGGGCTGGCGATCCAGCAGCGCGCGGGCTTTATGGCTGCGCCGGAGAAGTGGTGGTAATGTGACCCCGACCGCGATCTTCATGCTGATCTTTCTTGTCGCTTTTGCGATGATCGGCGGAGTGGCTTTGTACCTCTCGCGGACGATCGAACATGGCGAGGCCCGATTCGACTCAAGCGGCAAGATGATCTCCGACAGTAAACCCGGATCCAGCGAACCCGCCCGCCCGGCGCGGCGGATCGAGGACACAGACACAGCAGGCGACCAAGCATGAGCAACTACCGCATCCAGGGTGCCACCGGCGAATGGGAGGTCGTGATCGGCCTGGAAGTCCACGCGCAGGTCAGCACGCAGTCCAAGCTGTTCTCGGGCGCCTCGACCGCGTTCGGGGCCGAGCCGAACTCGCAGGTCAGTCTGGTGGATGCCGCAATGCCGGGGATGCTGCCGGTGCCCAACCGCGAATGCATCCGTCAGGCGGTGCGCACCGGCATGGCGATCGAGGCGCAGATCAATGCGTGGAGCCGGTTCGACCGCAAGAACTACTTCTACGCCGATCTGCCGCAGGGCTACCAGATCAGCCAGCTTTACCACCCGATCGTGGGCGAAGGGCAGCTATTGATCGAGGCGGACGAGAAGGCCGGGATTCCCGAAGACAAGATCATCGGGATCGAGCGGATCCACGTGGAGCAGGACGCGGGCAAGCTGATGCATGATCAGCACCCGACCATGAGCTACGTCGATCTGAACCGCTGCGGCGTGGCTTTGATGGAAATCGTGTCCAAGCCCGACATGCGCTCGCCCGCCGAAGCCGGAGCCTATGTGCGCAAGCTGCGCGCGATCCTGCGCTATGTCGGCAGCTGCGACGGCAACATGGAAGAAGGCTCGATGCGGGCCGACGTGAACGTCTCCGTGCGCCGTCCGGGCGAGGAATTCGGCACCCGCACGGAAACCAAGAACGTCAATTCGGTGCGCTTCGTCATGCAGACCATCGAGCATGAGGCGATGCGGCAGGTCGATGTGCTGGAGGCAGGCGGCACCATCGTGCAGGAAACCCGCCTGTTCGACCCCGGCACCGGCACCACGCGCACCATGCGCAGCAAGGAAGACGCGCACGATTATCGCTACTTCCCCGATCCCGATC
>DAIQNP010000033.1:5190-13999 GCA_036788335.1 Erythrobacter sp. | reverse complement strand
ATCTTCTCGACCCAGGTGACCCAGTCGATCTCGCCCCGGCGCGGGTCGCCGTTCAGCCGCAGCCACTGGTTCACCCGCCCCGGCCCGGCATTGTAGGCCCCCACCGCGAGCGGATAGGCTCCGCCGTAATAGCTCATCATCCGCGCGAAATAGGCGTCGCCCAGACGGATGTTGTAGGACGGCGAGCCGATCAGGTCGGCCGACATGTACTGCATCCCCAGCTTGCCCGCCTGTTCGCGTGCGGTGCCCGGCATCAGCTGCATCATCCCGCGCGCGCCGGCGTGGCTGACACGGGTGCGGTCGAATTCGCTTTCCTGCCGGGCGATGGCGTGGACCATCACCCAGTCATTGACCACCGTGGGCGTGGGGATGGTGGGAAAGCCGAGCCGTTCGAACCCGACCATTCCGTTTTCGCCCAGCTTCATGCCCGCCACCACGGCCATCTCGTTGAGCCCGGTCTCGGCCGCGAGCATGTTGACCATCGCGACCTCGGCCGGGGTCATGGCTTCATCGCCCACCGCCTCGAAAAAGCGACGCTCGGTCCGCCAGTCGCGGCGGCCGGCGGCGAGTGCGCGGATCGCCTGCACCACGGGGCGCGCTTCGAAGTCGGCGCGTTCCTGCGCTGAGATTTCGGGGCGGGGGAGCGGGGCAAAGGCGGGCATCGGGCGGCCCAGCGCCGACAGCGACAATTGCCCGTAATAATAATGCGGCCAGGTCGCGGCGCGTTCGAAATGGGCGCGTGCCGCCGTCTCGTCGCCCGCCTGCCGCGCGGCGCGGCCTGCCCAGTAATAGCCCTTGGCCTTGGTCAGCGGGGTCTTGGCGGCATCGCCGTAACGCTGGAACAGCGGCGCAGCGGTGGTGCCATCGCCCAGCTGCCACAGCGCCTGCGTGCCGCCCAGCCACATCAGGTCGGTATAGCGATCCCGCAAGGTGAACGAGCCTTCCGACACATCCGTGCCCGGCGCGAACAGATCATCGATCCGCCCCGCGATTCGCGCCGCATCGCGCGCGCCGGCTGCCTTGGCGACGGCCAGCATGTCGCCCACCAGCTTTTCCGCATCATAGGCCGGGCGCGCAAAGGCGGGACGGTTGGCGAGCACGGCCACCGCTTCGGAGGTCTGCTGCGTGCCGCGCAGGTAGGTGACGAGGTTGGAGACATAGCCCGGCTCGCTCATCGCATAGCCCGGCACCGCGAACCCGGCCTGTTCGGGCCGCGCCCCGCGCAGAAGGGACAGGCGCGCCAGCGCCAGTTCGCGGTCGGCGGGTTCCAGATTGACCATCTGCCGTGCCGCCGCATCGGCCTTGCCCTGCCACAGCAGCGCATCCATCCGCGCGGCGTGATCTTCCCGGTCGAAGCGGGCAGCATAGATGCCGAGCAGGTAGAGCTCTACCGGATCGCTCATTGCGCCGCCGCGCCAGGCCCGGCGTGCTTGTTCGAACGCTTCGGGCCGCTGCGCCCCGGTGAGCGCCAGCGCATAGCGCGCGCGGCCCGGATTGGTCAGCGGCGGATTGGCATCGAAGAACCGCAGCAACTCGGCCTGCGACGGGGCCTCGCGTTCGAGCGCGGCTTCGGCCCGCAGCCGCAAGATCTCGCTGCGCGGAAAATCGCGATAGGCAAGGGTGAAGCCGGCATAATCGGCAAAGCTCATCTGGGCATTGGCGTGGAGCTGTTCCCAGCGCGCGACGGCGCCTGCGACCTGCGCGTCGATCCGGCCCGGCTGGCGCGCGACCAGATCGCTGGTCTGACCCCAGCCTTGCGCGGCTGCGGGCGCCGTGAACGCTCCCAACACGGCGGCGCTTCCGATCAGCAGGACGAGGCGGTTGAGCAAGCGATTTCGGACCATGCTGGACATTGTGCCGATCGGCTCCTTAGTAGGCGCTTAACAAGGGGGGCTGGCAGGCGATAAAGCCTGCGTCTTCTTCGCGCTTTAACGATGGTGACAGGACAAAAGCAATGTTCAGCGGTTCGATACCCGCTCTGGCGACTCCTTTTCGCGGCGGTGCGTTTGATGAGGCGGCGTTCCGGCGGCTGGTCGATTGGCAGATCGACAACGGCAGCGCAGGCTTGGTCCCCTGCGGCACCACCGGGGAGGCATCGACCCTGTCCAATGCCGAACATCACCGGGTGATCGAGGTCTGCATCGAACAGGCGGCGGGCCGCGTCCCGGTGATTGCAGGCTGCGGCAGTAACGACACCCGCAACGCCGCATTGCACATGAACTTCGCCAAGAAGGCAGGGGCGGCTGCAGGCCTGTGCGTCGCGCCCTATTACAACCGGCCCAGCCAGGCCGGGCTGATCGCGCATTTCAGCTATCTGGCCGAAAACTGCGACCTGCCGATCGTGCTGTATAATGTCCCTGCGCGGACGGTGACCGATATCCTCGATGACACCGTGGTCGAACTGGTGCGGATGTTCCCCGACAAGATCATCGCCATCAAGGACGCGAGTGGCGACCTCAGCCGGGTCGCGGATCACCGCATGGGGATCGGGCGCGACTTCTGCCAGTTGTCGGGCAATGACGAGTTGTGGCTGCCGCACGCGGCGGCGGGCGGGCGCGGGTGCATCTCGGTCACCGCCAATGTCGCGCCTGCGCTGTGCGCCGAATTCCACTCGGCGATTGCAGCCAACGAGCTGAAGCGGGCGCGCGAGCTGAACGACCGGCTGTTCCCGCTGCACTATGCGATGTTCTCCGATGCCAGCCCTGCGCCGGTGAAATATGCGCTCGCCCGCGTGCATGACTGGATCGAGCCGGAAGTGCGCCTGCCGCTGGTGGAGTGTTCGGACGAAGCCAAGCGCGCGGTGGACGAGGCGCTGGTGCTGGCGGGGGTGTTGGCGGGGTAGGTCCGGGCGGGCTACCCCTAACCCCTGCCGCCTGCGGGAGGGGAGCGAGACCTGGCAGTTTGCTGGCTCGTCGCAGCGGGGCGGGCCTGAGCCGAGGCTGGGCAAGCGCCGCCACTGTCCTACTCGTCCTCGCAATGCCAACCTTCCCGTCATGAGCACCCGCCCGCCTGTCCTGTGCACCTCCCGGTCGCACAGCGGCCCGCGCCCGCAGCACGGCTTTCGCGCTCTGGACAGTGTCTCATGTGTCTCATCGTTCAGCTTGCAGGGTGCCAAGCTGAACTCAGACCACCTCGTCCTCGTCCAGCAGCTTTTCGGCCGGCCCTTCGGGTTCGCTCGCCAGGATCGCGTCGGTGATCGAATCGATCCGCGCGCCGACGCGTTCGGGGTGGTCGATCACCGCGATGTGGAAGATCGCTTCGCCCTGGTGCACCACCGGCAGGGTGGCATGGCCGATGATGATGCCGTCGACCGGGCTCACCATGTCCTGCGCGTCCTCGCCGAACAGCCCGGCGACGGTGGCGAGCAGGTCGCCCTTCCTCACCGGATCACCCGACTTGCGCACCCGGTGGGTGACCCCGCCGCGCGGGCTACGGACCCAGACCGAACGGTTGGCGCGCGCCGGGATGCCAACGTGGGCGAGGCCATCATCTGCCTCGATCATGCCGATATGGGCGAGCACGCGGGTGACGCCTTCCACCCCGGTCTCGATCGACAGGCGGTCGAAGCGAAGCGCCTCGCCCGCTTCCATCAGCAGCATGTCGACGCCCTGGCGCAGCGCGGCTTCGCGCAACGATCCGTCGCGCAAGGGGCTCTCGATGATCACCGGCGCGCCGAACGCCATCGCCAGTTCGACCAGCCGCGAATTGCCCGCTGCGATGCGGATCTGCGGCAGGTTGTAGCGGTGGACCGCGGCCGAGTGGATATCGATGCCCAGCTGCGCGCGCGCCACCACCTCGCGATAGAACACATGCGCCAATTGTCCGGCGAGCGATCCGCCCGCGCTCCCCGGAAAGCTGCGGTTGAGATCGCGCCGGTCGGGCAGGTAACGCGAATGGCTGATGAAGCCGAAGATGTTGGTGACCGGCACCAGCAGCAGCGTGCCCGCCAGCCCCGCCGGGTCGATCTCGTGCGCCAGCCGCTGGATGATCGAGGTGCCGACGATCTCGTCGCCGTGGATCGCGGCGCTGACGAACACGGTCGGGCCGGGACGCGCCCCGTGCAGCACCCGCAAGCCCAATGCCGAGGCGGTGCCGGTGACCTGCGTGGTAATCGGGAAGGCGACATCGCGCGCACTGCCGGGGGCGACGCTCTCGCCTGCGATGACGAACGGTTCGGCTGTGTCCATGCGCCCCGCGCTCCCTGTGGCCCCGGCCCTGCGGACTACAATGACCTGAGCCAAAGCGCAAAGCCCTCGCTTTTTGGCGCGCCCCTCCCTATGTGCGCCGGTCCTATGGCACGCCCCAAACCCGTCACCTTCGACAAGCACAAGATCGTCGCCGAGAACCGGCGGGCGCGGTTCGATTACTATATCGAGGACGTGTTCGAAGCCGGGCTCGCGCTGCAAGGCACCGAAGTGAAGGCCCTGCGCGCGGGCGAGGCCAGCATTGCCGAAAGCTATGCCGAGGTGAAGGACGGGCAGGTCTGGCTGATCAACGCCAACATCCCCGAATACAGCCACGGCAACCGCCTGAACCACGAACCGCGCCGCCCGCGCAAGCTGCTGCTGCACGAACGCGAGATCGAGAAATTCGTCGGCGGGGTGGAGCGCAAGGGCATGACGCTGGTGCCGCTGATGGTCTATTTCAACCGCACCGGGCGGGCCAAGGTCGAACTCGCGCTGGCCAAGGGCAAGCAGACCCACGACAAGCGTGCCACCATCAAGGACCGTGACTGGAAGCGCGACAAGGCGCGGCTGCTGCGCGACCGGGGCTGATCCGGCAACGCTTCCGCCCGTTTCGCGCCTATGTCGCGATTCATCATCTGGTCAGCGTCGCTCCGCTACCCATATGGGCACATGATGGCGACGCGGCGAATCACCTCCGGCAATGTCCCGCCAGCGCGAACCCCCGCGCGCGGCACCGGCACGCCGTCATGAACCCGCCGCCGCCCAAGCGCTCGGTCGCGGCCCGCTCGAAGACCTGGGCAAGGGATGTCATCCGCCGGAACACCCCCACGCGCGAGGAAATGGCGCAGAACAAGTACCTTGCCCCAATCGCGCACCGGTTTCTGTCGCCCGAATTGTGGCGCTTCACCCGCCGGTCGGTCCCGCGGGGCATTGCGCTGGGACTGTTTGCCGCCTTCATCATCCCGATCGGGCAAGTCTTCGTGGCCGCCTTTCTCGCGCTGCCTTCGCGCGCCAATGTGCCGCTGGCCGCGCTGTTCACCTTCGTCACCAATCCGCTGACCCTGCCGTTCTGGCTGGTGATCGCCAACAAGGTCGGCAACTTCACGCTGCGGATCGATGCCGATGGCGCGGTGGTGGCCGATACGCCGGTCGAAAGCGGGGTGTGGGTGACGATGGTGGACACGGTCCAGCTGGTCGGCTCAACCGCGTTCGGCTTTGCGGTGCTGGCGGTGGTCTTCCCGGCGGTGGGTTACCTGTTGTCGGGCTGGATCTGGCGGGGGATGGTCGCACGCAGGCGGGCAAAACGTCTCAGAGTGATGGAGGCCCGGCTCGACCAGCGGCTCGGCTCGCTCTAGGGTTGCCGCGCCGTCGGTGACGGACCGCCGCTGCCACCGCCGCCCAAGCCGCCGCCGCCAATGCCATCGCCGCCCGACCGACCGCAGGATACAAGCCGCTTGCCCCAGACCAATACCCTTTCCGCCTCGCTCGCGCCGCTCGATCCGGCCCCTGCCGCCACTGTCACCGGAACGCTCGCCGCAGCGGTGCTGGCCGGGCTGGCGGCGAGTGCGGCCGTCCTGTGGTGGGCGACCGGCAGCTGGCTGGTGGCGCTGGCCTTCGCGCTCGGCGTGGCGGTGCTGTTTGCCGGGATCCTGATGCTCGACCGCAGCCGCGCCGTGCCTGTCGAAGACCGCAGCGTGACCGCCGACTGGACCGTCACCGTCGCTGCGATCGAGCAGGCTGACGAGGCGGTCGCGATCACCGACCGCGCTAACCGCATGGTCTGCGCCAACAGCCTGTTCACCGCCACCTTCGGCGCGGCTGCCGCGCCGCCCGCGCTGCCGTTCGACCGGTCCGGGCGCGAGGTGCTGACCCGGCTGGCGCGCGATGCCTGGCGCGACGGCAGCGCCGCGTTCGAGGCGCTCGAAGGCGCCGACGGCGAAACCCAGTTCGCGATCCGGGTCGAACGTGCCGGGCGGGCCGAGGATCATCTGGTCTGGCGGCTGCGCCCGATCGCCATCGTCAGTGAAGAGAGCCTCGGCGCGCTCGATCTGGCCGGACCCTTCGGGCGGATGCTCAGCCGCGCCGGGATCGAAACCGCGATCACCACGGCCTCCGGCGTGATCCGCGCGGTCAGTTCGGGCTTTGCCGAACGCGCGGCGGGCGACGAGACCGCGACCCTCGCCGGACAGGACTTCGTCACCTTCCTGCGGTCCGACGAGCGCGACCGCATCTTCTTCGCCCGCGAAGGGCGCGGTGGCACTCCGCAGACGCTGGTCGACGTGCCGCTGCGCGATCCGGCGACCCAGACCGAAGTGGTCGGTCCGGACGAGGCGAGTTCGCTGATGCTGCTGATCGACAGCGGAGTCGGTATCGGTTCGGGCTGGGACGGGGGCGCGCAGGCCGGAGTGGCGCAACTCGATGCGCTGCTGGCGCAGCTCCCGCTCGGCCTCGCCATGTGCGACCGTGACGGACGCTTCCTGTTCGGCAACGACGCCTTCCTGCGCTCGGTCGGGCGCGAGGGGCGCGGATTGCCGCCCTTCCCGACCGATATCGTGGTGCGCGAGGACAAGAGCCCGCTGTCCGACGCCGTGCGCCGTCATGGGCGCGGACCTGCCACCAGCGGCGACGTTGCGGTGCGGCTGGTCGCCTCGCCCGAAGAACCGGTCTCGCTCGGCATTGCCGGGGTGCGCGGGCTGGGCGAAGCGGCGATCCTGCTGAGCCTTGCGGATTCAAGCCAGGAGAACCAGCTCAAGCGCCAGGTCGCGCAGGCCACCAAGATGCAGGCCGTGGGCCAGCTGGCCGGCGGCGTCGCGCATGATTTCAACAATGTTCTGACCGCGATCATCGGCACCTGCGACCTGATGCTGCTGCGCCATATCCCCGGCGACAGCGATTACGACGACATCCAGCAGATCCGTGCCAATTCCAATCGCGCCGCCGCGCTGACCCGGCAATTGCTCGCCTTCTCGCGCCAGCAGACCCTGCGTCCTGAAATCCTGCAATTGCCCGACGTCGTGAGCGAGGTCAGCCCGTTGATCAAGCGGCTGCTGGGCGAGAAAATCGCCTATTACGTGCAGCACGATCGCAATCTGGGCGCGGTGAGGGCCGATCCGCAGCAATTGGAACAGGTGATCATGAACCTCGCGGTCAACGCCCGCGATGCGATCCAGTCGCGCGGCAACGGCACCGGACGGATTTCGCTGTTCACCCGCTCGCTCCAGGCCAAGCAGGTGATCCAGCTCGGTTCCGAGGTGCTGCCGGCGGCCGATTACACCGTGCTGATCGTGCAGGACACCGGCGGCGGCATCGCGCCGCATGTGCTGCCCAAGCTGTTCGAACCCTTCTTCACCACCAAGGAACAGGGCAAGGGCACCGGGCTGGGCCTGTCGACCGCCTATGGCATCGTCAAGCAATCGGGCGGCTTCATCTTTGCCGACAATATCGCCGACAAGGCCGGGCACGCCACCGGGGCGCGGTTCACGATCTATTTCCCGGTCCATAACGGCCCGGCGCCGCGCCGCCGCGACACGCCCGCGCCGCTGTCGTCCGACTGGTCAGAGGGCGGGAAGATCCTGCTGGTCGAGGATGAGGACATGGTCCGCGCAGTCGCAGAACGGGCACTGGCGCGCGCGGGTTATGACATCACGGCCTGCGCCAATGGCGAAGAAGGGCTGGCCGCCATCACCGAAGGCGGGGCGTTCGACCTGATCGTGTCCGACGTGGTGATGCCCGGCATGGACGGACCGGCGATGGTCCGCGCGATCCGCGCGCGCCTGCCCGACATGCCGGTCCTGTTCATGTCGGGCTATGCCGAGGAACAACTGCGCAAGGACATCGACATCCCCGACATGCACTTCATTCCCAAGCCCTTCAGCGTCGCATCGATCGGGGACAAGGTTGGCGCGGTGCTGCAACAGGTGCGCCAGCAACGCGCCGAGGCTGCGGCGGCGGCGAAGTAATCGCCAAGCGGCTGGCGGGGTTGCAGGAAATTATTTTCGTTCCTCTCTTGTTCTGTTGGAACAAATGGAATACATCCTCGCTTGCGGGCCGGTCGGCGATAAATGCCGATCGCCTCTAGGCAAGTGAAGGAGCGCATGCGATGGCTACGCAATTGAAGCTGGTTGAAGAGGACAAGAAAGCCGTGGACCGTCAAAAGGCGCTCGAAGCCGCGCTCGCTCAGATCGACCGTGCGTTTGGCAAGGGTTCGGCGATGAAGCTGGGCTCGAAGGAAACGATGCAGGTCGAATCGATTTCGTCCGGTTCGCTCGGGCTCGATATCGCGCTGGGCATCGGCGGCCTTCCCAAGGGCCGGGTGATCGAAGTCTATGGGCCGGAAAGCTCGGGCAAGACCACGCTGGCGCTGCACGTCATCGCCGAAGCGCAGAAGGCGGGCGGTACGGCGGCTTTCGTCGATGCCGAACACGCGCTCGATCCGGTCTATGCCAAGAAGCTGGGCGTCGATATCGACGAACTGATCATCTCGCAGCCCGATACCGGTGAACAGGCGCTCGAAATCGTCGACACGCTGGTGCGCTCAAACGCGATCGACGTGCTGGTGGTCGATTCGGTCGCTGCCCTGGTGCCCCGCGCCGAGATCGAGGGTGAAATGGGCGATTCGCACG
>DAIQNP010000033.1:0-5180 GCA_036788335.1 Erythrobacter sp. | reverse complement strand
ATGTCGGCTTGCAGGCCCGCTTGATGAGCCAGTCGCTGCGCAAGCTGACCGGCTCGATCAACCGTTCCAAGTGCATGGTGATCTTCATCAACCAGCTGCGGATGAAGATCGGGGTCATGTACGGCAATCCCGAGACGACGACGGGCGGCAACGCGCTGAAGTTCTACGCGAGCGTAAGGCTCGACATCCGCCGCACCGGGCAGATCAAGGACCGCGACGAGATCATCGGCAACACCACCCGTGTGAAGGTCGTCAAGAACAAGGTCGCACCGCCGTTCAAGCAGGTCGAATTCGACATCATGTACGGTGAGGGAATTTCCAAGATCGGTGAAATTCTCGACCTCGGCGTGAAGGCAGGAATTGTCGAGAAGTCAGGGAGTTGGTTCTCCTACGACAGCATTCGCATTGGTCAGGGCCGGGAAAACTCCAAGACCTACCTGCGCGAACATCCCGAAGTTTGCGACCGCCTCGAAGCCGCCATCCGCGGCCGGACCGAAGCGGTTGCCGGGGCGATGATGACGGGTCCGGACGCGGACTCCGAAGACTGAGCCTCAAGCGGGCGTTCGGGATGTGTCGTGCATCCTGTATCCTTTCGCCCGGACAACCGGAAAGCCGGCGTGCGCTGCTCCCCGGAGCGCCCGCCGGCTTTTCCGTTATGGCGCGGCGCTGTGCCTTGCGATCCATTGCGTAACGAGCGCGCATTGCCTAACTGATCGGGCATGAGCTCCACCAACGAAATCCGCCGGTCCTTCCTCGATTATTTCGCGAAGCACGGCCATCAGACGACCCCGAGCGCGCCGCTCGTGCCATACAACGATCCCACGTTGATGTTCGTCAACGCCGGGATGGTGCCGTTCAAGAACGTCTTCACCGGGCTCGAAACCCCGCCAGCCCCGCGCGCCGCCTCCTCGCAGAAATGCGTGCGCGCCGGCGGCAAGCACAATGATCTCGACAATGTCGGCTATACCGCGCGGCATCACACCTTTTTCGAGATGCTCGGCAACTTCTCCTTCGGCGACTATTTCAAGGATCAGGCGATCGAACACGCCTGGACCCTGCTGACCCGCGAATGGGGCCTCGCCGCCGACAAGCTGACGGTGACCGTCTACCACACCGATGACGAGGCGCACGGGCTGTGGAAGCGCATCGCCGGATTGCCCGACGACCGCATCATCCGCATCGCCACAGCCGACAATTTCTGGTCGATGGGCGACACCGGCCCCTGCGGCCCGTGCTCGGAAGTCTTCTACGATCATGGCGATCACATCTTCGGCGGCCCTCCCGGTAGCCCCGAAGAGGACGGCGACCGCTTCGTCGAGATCTGGAACCTCGTCTTCATGCAATACGAACAGCAGGCCGACGGCACCCGCCGCGACCTGCCCAAGCCCTCGATCGACACCGGCATGGGGATCGAGCGTGTCGCCGCCGTCCTCCAGGGTGTCCACGACAATTACGACACCGACACCTTCCGCGCACTGATCGCTGCCAGCGAAAACCTCACCAATGTCCGCGCCGAGGGCGAACAGGCCGCCTCGCATCGGGTCATTGCCGACCATCTGCGCTCGACCAGCTTCCTGCTGGCCGACGGCGTGCTCCCATCGAACGAGGGCCGCGGCTATGTTCTGCGCCGCATCATGCGCCGCGCCATGCGCCACGCGCACCTGCTGGGCGCGGCCGATCCGCTGATGCACCGCCTCGTCCCCAGCCTCGTCGCCGAGATGGGGCAGGCCTTCCCCGAATTGCTGCGCGGCCAGGCGCTGATCGAAGAGGTGCTCGAACGCGAAGAGACCCAGTTCCGCCGCACGCTCGACAAGGGCCTCAAACTGCTCGACGAGGCAACGGGCGACCTCGATACCGGCGGCGAACTCGACGGCGAGATCGCCTTCCGCCTCTACGACACCTTCGGCTTTCCCTATGATCTCACCGAAGATGCCCTGCGCGCCCGCGGCATCGGGGTCGACCGCGCCGGGTTCGACACCGCGATGGCCCGCCAGAAGGCCGCCGCGCGCGCCGCATGGAAAGGCTCGGGCGATGCCGCCTCGGGCGAGGTCTGGTTCGACATCGCCGAACGCGAAGGCGCAACCGAATTCACCGGCTACACCGCCACCAGCGGCGAAGGCCGGGTGGTCGCGATCCTGAAAGACGGGGCCGAGGTGCCGCGCGCAGGCGCGGGCGAGGAGGTGATCGTCCTTACCAACCAGACCCCGTTCTACGGCGAAAGCGGCGGGCAGAGCGGCGATGCCGGATCGATGGCAAACATCGCCGGGCTGAAGGCGCACATCACCGACACCGCCAAGCCGCTGGGCCGGCTGCACGCCCATCAGGTGCGGATCGAAGCGGGGGAAGTGGCGGTCGGCGACAATGTCGAACTGAAGGTCGATGCCGAACGCCGCGATCGCATACGCTCGAACCATTCGGCCACCCACCTCGTCCACGCCGCGCTCCGGCACCGGCTGGGCGAGCATGTAACCCAGAAGGGCAGCCTGGTGGCGGAGGAGCGCCTGCGTTTCGATTTCTCGCACCCGGTTCCGCTCACGCCCGAGGATATCGCCGCGATCGAAGCCGAGGTTAACGCCGAAATCCGCGCCAACGAGCAGGTCGGCACACGGCTGATGAGCCCGGACGATGCGGTGGAGGCCGGCGCGCTGGCGCTGTTCGGCGAGAAATACGGCGACGAAGTCCGCGTCCTCTCAATGGGCCGTGCAGGTTCGGGCGGACGCACCTATTCGGTTGAATTGTGCGGCGGCACGCATGTCCGCGCCACCGGTGATATCGGCGTGTTCCGGATCGTGTCGGAAAGCGCGGTGTCTTCGGGTGTCCGCCGGATCGAGGCGCTGACTGGCGAGGCCGCTCGTGTCTGGCTGGTGGCGCGCGAGGACGCGCTCAAGGCTGCGGCCAGCGTTATCCGCGCAACCCCTGAGGAAGTGCCCGCGCGGATCGCGGCGCTGATGGACGAGCGTAAGCGGCTCGAAAAGGAATTGGCCGAGGCAAAGAAGGCGCTGGCCCTTGGCGGCGGAGGGACCGGAGCGGCACCATCTAGCGCCGACGAGGATGTCGGCGGCGTTACGTTCAGCGGACAGGTGCTTGAAGGACTCGATCCCAAGGAACTGCGGCCGTTGCTCGATGCGGCCAAACAGCGGCTCGGCTCAGGGGTCGCTGTTGCGATTGCAGTCAATGACGGCAAGGCCAGCATCGCAGCGGCGGTGACCGACGACCTGACGTCGCAGTTCAGTGCGGTCGATCTGGTCCGCGCCGGTGTCGAAGCACTGGGCGGCAAGGGCGGCGGCGGGCGGCCCGACATGGCGCAGGGCGGTGGCCCGGAGGGTACCAAGGCCGCCGATGCGCTGACAGCGGTCAAGCAGCGGCTCGCGGTTCAACCCGCAACCTGATCCGGCCGTCGAGCGTTTGCTCAGCTTAATGTTTCAACCTTCCACCGTGCTGGTGCGCAGTTTCGGCTTTTCGCTGAGGCCCCCGTCGCGTTCCAATTGCTCACGGAACTCGTCACGCTTGGCGTGGATCGAGGCGATCACCGGGCCCATTGCAATGCCGATGTCGACCAGCACCGCTTCTGACAGCTGAAGCGAGCTTTCGAGCGTTTCGGGCACGGCATGGCTCGCCCCGGCGCGGTACATCGCTGCAGCGTGATCGGTATCGCGCGCGCGCGCGACGATCAGCAGGTCGGGATAAGCCTGGCGCAGTTTGGTCACCAGCCTTTGCGCCAGCACCGGCTCATCCATCGTCAGCACCACCGCGATCGCCTGTTCGACGCCGAGCCGCGCCAGGGTATCGCCGCGTGCAGCATCGCCAAACACCGCGCGGTAGCTGTCGCGCCGGGCCCGCTCGATCAGGTCGGGGTTGGAATCGATCAGCACATATTGCTGTCCGTGAGTGATCATCATGTCGGCCACCAGGCGTCCGACGCGCCCGCCGCCGACAATGATGGTGCGGGCCTCGTCGGTCTCGTCATCTTCGGCGGGCAGCGGCACGCCGTCCACCCGGCGGGCGATCACCTGACCCAGCTTGGCCATCAGCGGCGTGACGGTCAGGCCGATGGCAGTGACGGTCTGCCAGAACTGGGCGGTTTCGACGTCGATCACCAGTGCCGCTGTGGCGGCGGCAAGCACGATGAGGGTGGTCTCGCTGGGCGAGGCCATCATCATCCCGGTTTCGGCTGCGGTCGAGCGGCGCGCGCCCATCAGCCGCAGCAGGATGCCCGTCACCAGCGCCTTGAACACCAGCACGCCGATAACAGCTGCCACGATGGCAGGCAGGTTGGCGCTGATGTCGACAAGGTTGATGCTCATCCCCACAGTGATCAGGAACACGCCGAGGGCGAGGCCCTTGAACGGCTCCATGATCTGCTCGACTTCGGTGTGATACTCGGTCTCTGCGATCAGCAGCCCGGCGATCAGCGCGCCGACGATCGGGGAAAGGCCGACCAGCGCGGTGGCGAGGCTTGCTCCGATCACAACCAGCAGCGAGGCGGCGAGGAACAGTTCGGGGCTTTTGGTGCGCGCGGCCTGCGAGAACAGCCGGGGCAGGGCGAACCGGCCCGCGATCAGCAGTACCGCGATCACCAGCGCGCCCTGCCACAGGGTCGAGGCCAACCCGCCCAACCCGTCGGCGCTGGCATTGGGGGCGAGCGCGCCAAGGATGAAGATGATCGGGACGATCATGATGTCCTCGAACAGCAGCATCGACAGCGCCGCGCGGCCCACCGGTGTGCGCGTGCCGGAAATCGGCAGCACGATTGCGGTCGAAGAAAAGGCGAGCGCAAAGCCCAGCGCCAGCGCCCCGGTCCAGTCCATGCTGCCAGCCAGCCCGAGGAAGGCGGCGAGCGAACTGCCGATTATGAGGAGCTCCAGCGCGCCCAGCCCGAACACCAGACGGCGCATGTCCCACAGGCGGTTGAACGACAGCTCCAGCCCGATTGCGAACAGCAGCAGCACGATGCCGAAATCGGCAAACGGGGTGAGCGCTTCGGGATCGGTGATGGTGATGTGTTCGAGCCACGGGATGCGCGGCACCAGCGAACCGAGGCCGAAGGGACCGACCAGCACCCCGATGACAATGAAACCGATGATCGGGGTGATCCGGAAACGGGCGAAGACCGGGATGACGATTCCCGCCGCGCCCAGGATTACCAGTGCGTCGGACAGGAATGGGGTAATGGTCAGTTC
>DAIQNP010000032.1:0-14193 GCA_036788335.1 Erythrobacter sp. | reverse complement strand
CATCACCGAGCGCCGCGAGACCGCCCGCCATCAGGAGCTCCTGTTGGGCGAGCTCAGCCACCGGGTGAAGAACACACTTGCTGTCGTCCAGTCCATCGCCGCCCAGACGCTCCGTCACAGCAGCTCGCTGGAAACCTTCGGCGACGCCTTCAAGGGGCGATTGCAGGCCTTGGCCAGCGCCAACGACGCGATCCTTGACGGAAGCTGGAAGGGCGTGACCTTGCGGCACACCATCCAGCGCGCGCTAAAGCCGTTTGCCATCGAGAGCAGGATCCGGCTCGCAGAAGGCCCTGAGATCGATCTGCGTCCGCAAGCGTGCCTCGCCATCACGATGATCCTGCACGAACTGACGACGAATGCGGTCAAATACGGCGCGTTGTCGGTGCCCAAAGGCGCGATCGACATCGCCTGGCGGACCGAGGCTTCAGGACCGGAAGAAACCATTATCCTCGATTGGAGGGAACGCGATGGTCCCGCAGTCGCACCTCCTTCCCGGCAAGGCCAGGGGACGAGGTTTATCGAACGAAGCATCGCATACGAGCTGGGCGGAACGGCAAGAATGATCTTCCATCCGGACGGATTGGAGGCCACGCTGAGCTTTCCGTCCGCGTCCGCGATCATGGCGAAAAGCGCGCCCGAAACTTCGAGGGGGAACGCACCGGATGGCCAATAGCAAATCATCCGCACTTTCCGGCCTGCGCATCCTTGTCGTCGAAGACAACTACATGATTGCGCAGCTCTTTAGTGACATTCTGGAGGACTGCGGCTGTGTCGTCATCGGTCCCTACGCAAACGCTCAGAGCGCTGCAAAGGCAGTCGAAAACAGCAGGCTCGACGGTGCAGTGCTTGATGCCAATCTGGGAGAAGGCTTGACTAGTGCCCCAGTCGCCGCGGCCTTGCAAGCAGCATCAGTGCCATTCCTGGTGGCCACCGGCTACGGCGCGCTTGCGCTTGCTGACGAGGTGCTCAACCGCGCCCCCAGAATCATGAAGCCGATCAATGATGCGGAACTTGAGGCGACCGCAATAGTGGCATTCACACGCCCGAATCCTGAAGATCCTCCGCACTCTCCTATCGCCCGTCCATAAATCCTGAGACCGCACGGCTGACCTACAGCTGACATTCTGGTTTCCACCCATGATCAGACATTCCCGGTAGCGCTGCGCTCACCTGAAACTGGACAGGCAGTAATCTGGGGTTTTCAGAAAAAAGCTTCCGTTCAGCTACCGACCCCTGAGCGGTCGTCGTCGAGGCGGCGGGGCTGGGTCTTCCCAGCATCGAACTGAAATGCCGAACGCGTTTGGTCCGCAGCGGCTGCCGCTGCCACGGTACACGCACTCCCGATCTCTTCGGTCGGCGACGATGGTGTCGCCGTGGACGAGACCTGTTGGTCGCAAGCTGGTGGCTGATTGCTCATGGCTGGCGGCCACATTCGTCGACGACGTATCCACGCAATTCCGAGGCATCCTGCTGATGCGTCCGATGGGAAGCCAGGTTTATGCCTGCCTGGTCGATCCCTGCCTGCTTCGGACCGGAGCGCCGATGATCCTCGTCAGCGCCGACCGCATGCAGGCGTTCGAAATCAACGGAGCCGGCCGCCTCGTCGAGTGCCCTGTGCCTCCGGCTGCAAAGCTGGAAAAGGGCATCAAACGGGCTTGGGCCGACCTCACTCGACGCATGCAGGCGGTGACCACGCGCAACGGGGCCTTCCAGCATAAAAGCTGGGAAGTTCACCTCATACCAGCAACCGCCGCCGCGCACTGACCGGCCAACTTCTCATCAACCGCAACGCCAGACGGGCGGCGCTTCCCTTCGGAGCGCCGCCCGTATGCTTTTATTCAAAGGAGATTCCACAATGCACCACCATGGCTACGGCCGTCCGCCCACATTGTCGGCGCTGATTATCATCCGAACGCGGCCGGAATACGAACCAGACTCGCGGACCTCCAGCGTGGCGTTGTTCACCGTCACCATCACCGGACCGCGGGCGGCCCGCTTCGATTTGGTTCACGCCCGTTTCGATCCGACCAATACGCGCGCTGACTTCATCGCGGGCCTTGGCGCGCACGTCGCCGCCCAGATCCATCAGCCAGCATTCGGCGAACTCCTCGGCGATGCTCTTGCGGAACCCGTCGAAGGCGACCTTCTTGATGAAGTTGCGGTTGGTGACCATGGCGATCACCCCGTCCTCAGTCAGACGGTCAGACGCCCACCGCCAGAAGCGCACATGAATGTCTGATGGCGAATTGGTGTTCTGCGCGTTGCCGCGGTGGCGGTAGGTCTGGCCGATCCGTTCATCGACGCGGCGATACGGCCGGTTCGGGTTGCGCGCGTTATAGTCCTGCTGCCACGCGTTGTAGGGCGGGTTGCCGATGGTCAGCTTGATCTTGGCCGAATTCTGACGCTTCACCCGCTCAAGATTTTCATCGCTGGTGCCGCCGAAAATGTCCGGCTGATGGCCCGCATAGATGGCAAGGCCGGCGGTGTTGTCGAGCGTGTCGACGAAGACCAGGCCCGGGAACTCCTCGTAGCCATCGTTGAGGACAGCGAAGGTGTTCTCGATGTTCAGGTTGGCGACGTAGTAGGGCAGGATCGCCACTTCGTTGGTGTGCAGTTCGTTCTGGTATTTGGCCTTGAGCCGCGCCTTGCCCTCCCCCCTGCATGTGTTCGAGCAGTTCGACGAAGAAGGTGCCGGTGCCGGTGGCTGAGTCGAGAATCTCGACACCTTCATCGGCCAGCGTCTTGCCGAAGTGCTTTTCGGTCAGCCATTCGGCGCCGCGGATCATGAAGCGCATGATCTCGCCGGGTGTATAGACCACGCTCAGCCGGTCGGCGGAGTTGGGGTCGTAGGTCTTGTAGAAGTCCTCATACAGCCGCTTGACGAAATCCTGCTTGGCGCGAGGGTCAGCCAGCCCGGCGGCGGCACCACGGATAGTAGAGCAGCAGCGACAGCCAGTAGGCCGCGTCGTGGTAGACATCTGATCCGGCTTCGGCATGAAGGCGGTGCAGTTGGCCACCGCCGCCGGTCCAGATCGGCGAAGAGAACAGGCACCGCATGTCTTCAGGGGTCCACGGCGGACGCTCGAGGGGTCCACGGCGGACGCTCGGTCTTTTCCGATACCTTCTTGTGCTTGCCGAATTTCACCCCTGAAAAATCAAGCGCCTCGGCATTCGCGGCTTTGGGCGCCCATTAATCCTCGGCCAGAATTTCATAGGCCGTCGACAAATAGGACAGATCACGCTTGATCGTGTTCACAAAGCGTTTGTTGTCGTTCGTCAGCTTCAGCGTTTTGACGACTTCATCGAAGGGTCGATAGAAATCCTTCGCCGGACGGTAATCGGACGGCATATCCAGCATGGCATTTTTGAATTTGGCCACGTCGGCATGGTTGTAATCACCAAGCGGCTTGTCACCCGTGATCCAGGCGAAGGTCCGCAGCACCCGTTCGTATTGCGCAAGCCCGCGGTTCCAGTGACCCGCTTGGCGTGCAAGCTTCAAGATCTTGGGGATGACCGCACTGAATCTGGTGCCATGGTAGGTTATGGACAGGCAGTCGCCGTTGGCGAGGCCACTTGCCTCGACCGGGACGGATGAAGAGCGGGAGGCAAACGAATTCAAGGCGATCGGCGGGGGCGTTGCCGACTGCGGTGTTGCAAAGGTCAACGGCGCACCGTTTTGGCGCGCTTCGCCAGCAGTGCTTCCTCCTGATCAAAGGCCGCCTGCACATCATCGTCGATGAAGTGCGCCGCCAGCCGGTGCGCTTCAGCCTTTGCCTGCAATTGCAGATGTTTGAGACGTCCGATGACCGAATCAGTGGGCTCTAGTCCGAGCCCTTCCGCGACGAGCGCGAGCATTTCGTCGCGGACGGAATGCTTGCCGCAATAAATGTCGAGCTCCATCGCTACGTCTTCGATCGCGTTCTCATCGTGCCCCGCATCGGCAAGCCTGCGGCGATGATCATCGGATAGCTCGATGATCTGTCCAAGGCGCTGGGCCAGATCATAAGCGCTGGCCTTGGTGCGGTGTTCATGCACCAGCATTGCGGGATCGCGGGCCGGATCGTGGAATTCCAATACGAGCTTGGCGAGGCAGTGGCGCAGCTCGTTCTCGAAGAGGCCCCTGATGGCGTCGGCATCAAGCGTATCGTTTGATTCGAAATACGCGTTCACAGCACGGCGCACCTTGTCGAAATGCGCGGCGAGCATTGCGGATCGCTCACGCGCCTCCTGTCCATCGCAGGTGGAAAGCGGCACAATTACATGGATATCCTTGCCATTGTCCAAACGGACTCGTCTGCGGAAATAGTAGCGGCCAGAGCGGCGCGAACTGAAGGGGATTTTGGGCATTGAAAGGTTCTTTCCGACTGGGTCGGTGAACCTGCACGTGACAACTCATGTGACTCTCCGCCTCACCGACAGGTGAAAAGTGGTTTTCCTTCAATGCTTTACGTAGAAAGTGGTCGGGGAGACAGGATTCGAACCTGCGACCCTCTGGTCCCAAACCAGATGCGCTACCAGGCTGCGCCACTCCCCGACACTGAAATCCTCCGCACCGCAGCAACGCACCGGATCAGATGCGTTTCCCGGTGGGCCCGGCAGGATTCGAACCCGCGACCTAGCCGTTATGAGCGGCCAGCTCTAACCGCTGAGCTACAGGCCCGGTTGATCCGGCAGCAAGGCGAAATCTGCCCCTAGCCGCACGATGAGCGCGAAACAAGCGGGCAAACTTCTCCCTCGCCGGATCAGCGTTGGGCGGCGGCGATGATATCCGCTACGGTCGCGCTACGCACGCCGCGCTTGTCGAACCGCGCATAGACCGCACGGAACCAGTCATAGAGGCGCTCCACGTCCGCTACGGTCTTTGCATAAGGCGTATGGCCCGAAGCGAGGGTGGGGCTGTGGAACGACAGCACCAGCAGCGGCAATCCCTGTTTCAGCGCAATATCAATCCCGCGCAGCGCTTCGTCCACCGAGACGCCTTCGGGCGTCAGCGCGAGGCGTTCGAGCAGGCGCAGGCGCGGCAGGCCGGAAAAGAACGTAGGCAGGTGGCGCTGTAACCGATGTATCTGCGGACCGAGGCTGTGCAGAACGCCGTCATACACACTGGTGAGCGGCAGCTCGATGAGGGAATCATCGGTCCCCACCCAATAAGGTTCGAGCGGATGGTTCGAATAGTCCGGTCCGCTGTCCTTGCGGTAATCGAACAGCGGACGTACGGAGGAATCGACCCGAACGCCTGCCTTGCGCAACAGCGCGGCTGTGTGCGGACCCAACCCATAGCGACCGGCACGATAGATCAGGGGCGGGGTACCGAATGCACCCTCGATCTGGTCGCGCAGCCGCGTAAACTTGGCTTCCTCCAGCGCCGGGTCAAGATTGCCGGCATAGGAATTGAAGTCGTTCATGGCCTCATCGAAGGGCGGATTGACCCAAGGGTGCAACTGGATCCCCACATCGGCCCGGCCACGGCGCACGGCATCACCGATGATGGCCACAGCGCGCGCGTCATTTGCAATCGGCCAGTCGACCATATAGACCGGATGCGCGCCGATGCTTTCGCAGAACTGCTGGAAGCGCGCGATTTCGGGCACGTGCGACAACCCGTGGCCTTCGCGGCGGAAATCGGCACCCCAGTCGAACTCCTCCTCGGTATCGACCGTCAACAGCACCCGCTGGCCGAAACCAGGCGCGAACCGGGCGCGAGCGGCGGCCGGTGGCCGCTCCAGCATCGAGCCCGTCGACATGTCCTGCACTTCCCCCGATATCATGAGGTGCCGTGCACGGCGTTAACCAGTCCGCAGGGTACCCTCAGAACGTTCGCTAGGCACCGTGTCCGAAGCGGTCAAGAGCGGCAAGGCCAGAACCAGCATGTCGCCTTCGCGCGCCAGTCTGCCTCCTGCCGCCGCAGCTTCGGCGCGCGCAAGACGCAGCGCGAAGCCTGCGCCAAACAATCCCGCGTTGATGGCGCTGGCGCTGGGCCTTGCTTCGGCGGTAAAGATGCTGTCTTCCCCCAGCAGTTGCGCGGGCAGCTCGCAGGTGAGCATGGCTTCGCCGCCGGCCGTGTTCAGGACCGGAACCAGCTTAGCCGTCACCATTTCGCCTGCTCCAAGCGCTGCCCCCAGCGTTGCCAAAAGCCGCCATAGCAGCGCCTCGGCGTCATCGGGATCGATGGCGACCAGCAGGTTCTGTTGGCGACTGTGTGCCAGTTCGATCCCCGCCATGCGCGGGGCGAGCACCTGACCGAGTTGATCAAGTATGGTGCGGGTCAGATCGGCAAGATCCGCTTCGCCCCGCTCTATTCCGAGCGCGCCGGTCTCCAGCCGGGCGAGCCGGTCGAGTTCCTCGAATCCGGCGAGGATTCGCGCCGCATCGGCAGCGATCCCGGCGGCGAGCGCGCGATATTCGTGCGGGGCGGGGCCGAACAATTGCTGCTGTATCACCTCGGCATAGCCCTGAACGGCGGTCACCGGAGTTCGCAGTTCATGAAGCAGTTGTCGGATGCGGTCAGCATCGAGCGCCTGCTGGCTGGAGCGATCCTCGGCGGAGTCGGACGGGCGCCGGAAGCGGCCGAAATAGCCGGTGAAGTGCCCCTCATCGCTGAAGCGCGGCTGGGCATCGACGATCCAGTCTCCGGCAATTGCTGGGGCGCCTTCGAGGAAGGTCTCGCCGCGCTGGATCGGCTGGCGACGCTGGAATGCACGCTCGATCCCTTCGCCAGCATCGGCAGCGGTGCCGGAGCCGAATTGGCGCGGCAAGATCAGCCTTGCTCCGATTACCATCGGCGCCACGTCGCTGCTGGCCCAGTCGATACGTCCGCTAGCGTCGGCGGAAAAGCCGAAGGTGGCTATGGGATGCGAGGGGAGGGTGATCTCCTCGCCCAAAGGCAGGCGCGGGGAACGGTCGGGTTCGCCCGGCAATTCGGCCCGTTCGCGCCGGAATTGGGCAATGCGTTCGACCAGCGCGGAAATTTCCGACCGCCCGGTCTCGTCGGGATCGCGGCGCAAGGATGCAGATGCGGAAGGCAGCGGGACAGGACGGCGCAGGGTATGGATTGCCGAAGCAGAAAGAGCCGCAACCGGCGTGAGGGGTGCGGGCGCAAGGGGCGATAACCGGGCCTGAGGCGGAACAGGGTCCGGAGACGCCAACGCCTTTGCGGCATCTGGCACATGATCGCGCTCCGGTTCAGCAGGGCGCGGCAAGCCGCGGTCATGCACCCCTAGTCGTTCGAGCAGATGCTCGACATCCAGCGGAAGGTCGCGCCGCAGTCGCAGAAATCCGCGCGCGCGCACCGGCAGGCGTGGGATGAGCGCGGTCCAGTCCTCCGGCTCGAGCTCCGCCCGCACCAGCGCTGCCGAGGTCACCTCGGGCTCCTGATCGGCAAGGTGCGCGGCCAGTTCGGCATTGTGGAACCGCCAGCCGGGCTCGCGGATGATTTGCGCGCGCTGGGACGCCGGGAGGGCCTCGGCCAGCGCATCCATCCGCAGCCACGCCGCTGTGATCAGGCTGAGGTCCTGTCGAACGGGATTGCCCGGCCCGCGCTGGCCCAGAAGATCCAGCAACTGCCTGAACTGCGTGCGCAATCCCACTTCGCCGGTAGCGCGCTGGCGCAGCACGGTGGCAAGGCGATCGTCGAAGAACACGCAGGTCTCCCGGATGCCGGACGCGAATCGTCCGAACTTGCCAGTGCTGCATGACAGGCACGCGCAGCAAGCGGCAGGGTGCCTTCTAGCACCATGCCGGATTTGTCACAGTCTGCTGCGGCAGACGCGTTGCAAAGCGGGACAATTGCTGCCAGAGCTAATAATATTAGCGATGCGGGGGTTGCGGCGCGCATCTTCTTGCGTTTGATGAAAGCCGCGTGAGGGCGTGCCGCATGGTGATCCGAGCCTTCCACGCCCAAGGGAGCACAGGCGAGTGGCCAATCTCGATGACATTGACCGGCGATTGCTGGCTGAATTGCAATCCGAAGGGCGAGTGACCAATGTCGAACTGGCCCAGCGTGTCGGGCTGACGGCACCGCCTTGCCTGCGGCGTGTGCGGGGGCTTGAGGAAGAAGGTGTCATTCGTGGCTATCACGCCGATCTAGACCCGTCGAAGCTGGGCTTCGCGATCACCGTCTTCGCAATGGTCAGCCTGAAGAGCCAGGCCGAAAGCTCGCTGCGTGAATTCGAAGATCACATGCGCGCGCTGCCGGAAGTGCGCGAATGCCACATGCTCAACGGCGAGATCGACTTCATCCTGAAGATCGTCAGCAAGGATCTGCAAAGTTTTCAGGAATTCCTGACCGGCAAGTTGACACCTGCGCCCAACGTCGAAAGCGTGAAAACCTCCTTGACGATCCGCACGGCCAAACAGGAGCCGGGCGTCCCGTTGTGAGCGGTTGCGCGGTTGCGTTTCTATTGCTTTAGTCCAATGTGTGCGGCTGCGCCTAAGCACCTGACATGACGAATAATCGTAGCACTCCGACCCGACAAGTTCTTCCCTCGGCACAGGTTGCGTTCGACGGGGGCTGCCTGGGTATTTTATTCGTGCTCATTGTGTCGGTCGGAGCCGTATTCGCGATTGCTGCCTTTGACACCGAGTTCGTCGCCAGCCTTGCAGACAGAGAGACCCGCAAGAATGTATTTGCTGCGATTGCCCCGTTGCGCGCCGGCAATGTAAATTTTGGCGCGTTGGTTCTTGCTGTATATTCGGGGTGGCATGCCATCAGCTTTGCGCGGCGATTTCTTGCCAGAAGGGCTGTCTGGATCGATGACGATATGATGAAGTTCCACCCCACTGTGCGCTCGCACTCGCTGCCATTGGCGATGCTGGATAATATCACGCACAAAGCGGATTATGCAGCATCAACGCTGTGGCTACAGCCCCGAGATGGCAGGCGATTCAAGGTCCCGATGGTCGATCACGACGCGGCCGAAGCCTTCGTTGCCGAAGTCGAGCGGGCCAAGGCGGCGCTGACTTTCGATTAATGCAGCTTCAGGCGCGGCCGGACAATGCGATTGACCCGGCCCACTGCCATCAGAAAGGTCGCCTTCAGCCAGCCGTGGATGCCGATCAGGTGCATTCGGTACAGCGACGTGTAGATGAACCGCGCCAGCCGTCCCTCGATGGCCATGCTCCCGCCGATCAGATTTCCCATCAAGCTGCCCACGGTCGAGAAACGGCTCAACGAGACGAGTGAACCATTGTCCTGATAGGTGAAGGTTTTTAGTGGCTTCCCAGCTTGCATCCGGCAGATATTATCAAACACTACGGCTGCCATCTGATGTGCCGCCTGCGCGCGCGGAGGTACAGGACGGTCCTCACCCGGGGGAGTGTAGCTGGCGCAGTCGCCAAGCGCGTAAATATTGGGATCAACCGTTGTCTGGAGCGTGTCGGTCACCAGAATCTGGTTGCGCCCATTGGTCTCCAGCCCGAGGCCGGAGAGAAATTCGGCACCCTTCACTCCGGCTGCCCAGACGATCAGATCCGCTTCGATCACCTCGCCCGTCTTGGTTACAAGTTGGCGCGGAAGGGCTTCGATCACCTGCGTGTCGGGCCGCACTTCGACCCCGAGTTGTCCGAGCTCGTGGTGCGCGGCGGCTGCCAGCTTGTCGGGCAGGGCAGGCAGGATGCGCTTGCCCGCCTCGAGCAGGGTGACGTTAAGTCGGCTCTCGTCGAACACTTCGAGCCCGTAATGCCGCAACGCGCCGGCCGCATTGTAAAGCTCAGCAGCGAGTTCCACCCCGGTCGCACCGCCACCGACGATGGCGATCCGCACCTGTTCGTTCGCGCCCGGGTCGTTCATCATCGCCCGGCTGACGCGCAGGCAGTGGTTGAGTAGGCGGGTCCGGAAACGGTCTGCCTGCGTACGGCTATCGAGGTAGATGCAATGCTCGCTGACACCCGGCACGCCGAAGTCGTTGGACACCGACCCCAGTGCGATCGCGAGAATGTCATAGCGGATGGTGTGTCCGGCGATCAACTCGCTGCCGTCTTCGTCCATGACCGGGGCAAGACTGATCGTCTTTGCTTCGCGATTGATTCCATCAAGGCTGCCCTGGAAGAAGCGGTATCCCCAGCGGTGGCAGTGCCCGCGATAGCCGACCTCGTCCATGTTGGCATCAAGCGAACCGGCGGCCACTTCGTGCAGCAGCGGCTTCCAGATGTGGGTAAGGTTCTTGTCGACCAGAATGATGTCGTGCCGCTTGCGCCCGTACTTGGCCCCTAGCCGCCGGACCAGCTCCAGCCCCCCGGCGCCCCCGCCAACGACAACGATCTGGGTCTTGCGGTTCATCCAACACTCCTTTGGCGCAACGATACACCGCAGCTCCAGCACGGCCTATAGCCAGACTGGCAGACAAAACCGCAACAATTCATGCCCGTGACTATGTCGATTCTTGTTGCAGTGCAGCATTACTGCATCAGCGCGCGGCGGCTCGGGTGGTTCCCTAATTCTCCTTCGGAAATGTTCCATGCCCAAGCAAGCGAAGTAGGGGTCCCTGCGCGCAGTTGTCGACTTGTAGCACGCGGCGCCGCCCGACTTGTAAATCGTGATGGCCCGAACCCGACGAGCACAGGCCGAATTGGCCTGCCAGCGCCTTTCAACAATTGCGCTTCGTCAGTGCCAATTTCGGGCTTTGTCAGTCCGCGCGATCTTCCAGCCACTTTTCCAACCACTTGATCGAATAGTCGCCGTTCAGCACGTCGTCTTGTCGCAGCAACTCCTGATGCAGCGGGATGTTGGTTTTGACTCCTTCGACCACCATCTCCTCCAGCGCGCGGCGCAGGCGCATGATGCAGCCCTCGCGGGTACGGCCATAGACGATCAGCTTGGCGATCATGCTGTCGTAATAGGGCGGGATCCGGTAACCGGCGTAAAGCCCTGAATCGACACGCACATGCATCCCGCCGGCGGCGTGGTAATAGGTGACGAGACCGGGCGACGGCGCGAAGTTGAACGGATCTTCGGCATTGATCCGGCATTCAATTGCGTGGCCGCAGAATTCGAGCTCATCCTGCGTCACCGACAGCGGCTTGCCTTCGGCGATGCGGATCTGTTCGCGCACCAGATCGACCCCGGTGATCGCCTCGGTGACCGGGTGTTCGACCTGCAGTCGGGTGTTCATTTCGATGAAATAGAACTCGCCGTTTTCCCACAGGAATTCGATCGTCCCCGCGCCGCGATAGGCCATGTCGCGCATCGCCTGCGCGCAGACTTCACCCATCCGGTGGCGTTCCTCAGCCGAGATGACAGGCGAGGGGGCTTCTTCGAGCACCTTCTGGTGGCGCCGTTGCAGCGAACAGTCACGCTCGCCCAGATGGATCGCGTTGCCATTGCCGTCGCCGAAGACCTGAAACTCGATATGGCGCGGATTGCCGAGGTATTTCTCGATATAGACCGTGGCATCGCCGAAGGCGGCTTTGGCCTCGCTGCCGGCCTGCTGCATCAGGGTTTTGAGCTTGTCCTCGGACTCGCATACCTTCATGCCCCGCCCGCCGCCGCCGCTCGCGGCCTTGATGATCACGGAATAGCCGATGTCCTTGGCGATCCGGCGCGCCTCGTCGAAGTCCGACACCGCCCCGGCCGAGCCCGGCACCAGCGGCAGGCCGAGCTTGCCTGCGGTGCGCTTGGCTTCGACTTTGTCGCCCATGGTGCGAATATGTTCGGGCTTGGGACCGATCCAGGCGAAGTCGTGCGCCTCGACGATTTCGGCGAACTTGGCGTTTTCGGACAGGAAGCCGTAGCCAGGGTGGATCGCATCGCACTGCGCCACTTCGGCCGCCGAGATGATGTTGGCGATGTTGAGATAGCTTTCGGACGCGGCCGGCGGTCCGATGCACACCGCCCGGTCGGCGAGGCGGACATGCATCGCGTCGGCATCGGCGGTGGAGTGCACCGCCACCGTCTCGATACCCATTTCATGCGCCGCGCGGTGGATGCGCAGTGCGATCTCGCCGCGATTGGCGATCAGAATGCGTTTGATGGCCATGACTTTACGAGATCGCTACCAGGGGCTGATCGAACTCGACTGGCTGAGCATTGTCGACGAGGATCGCGGTCACGGTTCCCGCGCGCGGTGCAATGATCGGGTTCATCACCTTCATGGCCTCGACGATCAGCAGGGTGTCGCCTTCCTTGACCGGCTTGCCGACTTCGATGAAGGGCGCGGCGCCCGGTTCAGGGGTAAGATAGCAGGTGCCGACCATCGGTGATTTCACGGCATTGCTGGTGTCCGGGCCGGCAGCCGCTTCGGGTGCAGTGGGCGCGGCGGTGGAAGGCGCAAGGGCAGCGGCGACTGGCGCAGGAGCAGCGGCGTGGACCGGGCCTGCAACAGCAACGGCCCCGCGCGAAACGCGGATCTTGCGGTCGTCATCTTCGACCTCGATCTCGGTCAGCCCGGTTTCGTTGAGCAGCTCGGCCAGCTCACGCACCAGTGCGGTGTCGATGTTCATGCCCGACTTGCGCGCCTGCTTCTTGCCCGCGCTGCCGTCCTTGGCCTGTCCCTCGTCGTTCGCCATGAAAGTCCCTTGTTCTGTGAAACGCCCGTTACAGCGCGGGACTATTGACCGCAATTGCGGCTGGCAAGTGGCAAAGGATGCAATCTGTGCAAGGAAGCTGGTGTTTCAGAGCCTTCCGTCCGCCACGGCATCCAGCGCAATGCGATAGGAATCGGCTCCGTGCCCCTCGATCGTGAGCGCGGCCCCCATGCCGACGTAGGATAGGCGGCGGAAGGGCTCGCGGGTCTTCGGATCGGACAGGTGCACCTCGATTACCGGTGTGCGGATCGCCTTTATGGCATCGAGCAGCGCAATCGAGGTGTGGGTGTAGGCCGCAGCATTGAGCAGCACCGCCCGCGCGCCTTGAGCTTGCGCCTCATGCAACCAGTCGACCAGCATCCCTTCGTGATTGGTCTGGCGCATCTCGATTTCGAGCCCGAGTTCGCGGGCGCGGTCTTCGAGCATCCCGGCAATATCATCGAGCGTAGTGGTGCCATAAATCTCCGGCTCGCGCGTGCCGAGGAGATTGAGGTTGGGGCCGTTGAGGACGTAGACGAGGTTGGTCATAAGTGAGGGATAGCGGGGAGGGGCGGGTTTCGCAAAGCGCCTTTGACGATGCCCACGGCGGTGATATTCCCGCGCGATGACATCTGCCCTCAAACGCTTGCTTGTCTTGGGACTTTTCGGGGCGCTTACGGCTTGTCAGCCGCCTTTGATCGATATTGAGGTGAAAAAGTCCGGTGGGCGCACGGTGCACGGCTTTTCTCAGGATTGGGGCCTTTTGTTCAGGTAAAGTAAGGTTCCCTGCATCAGGAACGTCGGCCTCTACGAACAAGGCGATGACATGCGCGCCGCCTACGTGTGGTCGATCAGGCCTGACGACGATGAGCAATGCGTGGACTTGGCCGCCGTGGAAGTCGGGCTCGTGCCGAACGGATGGCGGGAGGTCGATCTGCTGAAAGCCGTGCCCGGAAAGACTTACTTTGCCGAGGTCCACGGCATTGGCTGGGGTGAGACACGCGTCACATTCTGAAGCGGATAATGCTCGGTGTGACGCCTGTCTGCAGCCCAAGCCGGAGCGCTGCTACCGATCCACCCCCTTGACCTTCCCCCACTGCCGCGCCGCCGTGTAGCCCAGATAGCCCGTGCCAAACAGCGCATAGAGCGGTTCTGGCAGTCCGGCGAGATAGGCGTTCATCCCCGCCGCGATGTCCTTTGCCGCTGCCGGGTGAAAGGCGCTCAGCACCCCCATCGGCAGCGCCGCGAGCAGCAGGATGTACATGACGTAGAGAAAACTCGGACGCGCGCGGCTGGTCCAGGGGTCGGCGGAATTGGCCTCGGCGACGATCGCCTGAAGCTGGGCCTCGATCATCTTCATTTCCTGAGTGCCCTCGAGTGCAATCAGTTCCAGCTTGGCCTTGGCGCGGGCGTCTTTGTCGGGAATGATCCGGTCGATGATTTTGGAGATCGGACCGATCAGCACGTCAAGAATGGCCATCTTTTACGCTCCTTGCCTATGAGTCGTATTAAAATGACCAATTAGGTTAAAGTAGGAAAGCAGTTTAACCTATCTATCGCGGCCTTGCTCGAGCAAGCGCTGCGCCAGCACTAGATGTGGACGGTCAAGCATTGCGCCGTCGAGCGCCACCACGCCCGCGCCGGGATGATCGGCAAAAGCTTGCACCACTGCCCTAGCATGGACAAGTTCGTCCG
>DAIQNP010000031.1:0-14436 GCA_036788335.1 Erythrobacter sp. | reverse complement strand
CCACTTTGTTTTTCGCCTCGCCGATCGGCAAGCGCTTCATCGCCGACCAGATCGCCGCGGTCGCCCCGGCTTCGGGCCTGCGCTTCACGGTCGGGCGGATCGAGGGCGACATCTACGGACAGGCGCTGCTGCGCGATGTGGTGGTAAGCGATCCCAAGGGCGCATTCCTGACCGTGCCCGAAGTCGTGCTCGACTGGCGGCCGCTGACATGGCTGTGGAGCGGGCTCGACATTCGTGAACTGACGGCGCGGCGCGGGCGGCTCGAGCGCCTGCCCGAGCTGCTGCCGGGCGATGACGACGCACCGCTGTTGCCCGACTTCGATATTCGGGTCGACAAGCTGGCGATCGAGGATCTGGTGATCGCCGGCGGGGTGGCGACACCCGAGCCGCAGCGCGCCAACCTGCTTGGCCAGGTCGATATCCGGGAAGGCCGGGTGCTGATCGATGCTGCGGGCCGGTTCGGCGCGCGGGACCGGGTCGCGCTGCTGCTCGATGCCGAGCCCGATGGCGACCGTTTCGACATCGCGCTCGATGCGGTCGCTCCCGCGGGCGGCGTGCTGGCGGGGCTGGCGGGGCTGACCGACGGCTATGTCGCGCGGATCGACGGCGATGGCACGTGGCAACGCTGGCGCGGGACGGCGGTGGCGCGGCGCACGCCTGCACGGGGCGGGGCGGCGACGCGCGTGCGGCCGGTGGCGGCGTTCCGGATCACCAATGATGCGGGCACCTATGCCCTGCTGGGACAGCTGCGTCCGGGGCTGGAGGACGGCGGGCTGATCGACCGCGCGCTGGGAGAGGCGGTTTCTCTCGCCGCCCGCTTCAGCCTCGAGGACAGCGTGATCGAGGGCCGCGCGGCGGCGGTGACCGACTCGCTCGACCTGCGCGCGGGCGGCGTGGCCGATCTTGCGGACAACGCGGTCGACGGCGCGCGGGTCAGCCTGGCGATCCGCGACCCCGGCCTGTTCGGGGAGGCGCTGCGGCTCGAGGAGACCAGTTTCGCCGCCAATCTGAACGGGCCTTTCCGCGACCTGGCGATCAACCACCGGCTCAGCATCGGGCGTCTGCTGGCGAGCGGCATAGAGGCGCGCGGTCTGGTGCAGGAGGGGCGCGCGACCTTGATCGAGGATCGGCTGCGGGTGCCGCTGACGGCCACCATTTCACGGGTCTCGACCGGACAGGGCGTGATCGATCCGCAGCTGGTGGGAGGGCGGCTGCGCGGCGACCTGATCTACGATCTGGCGGACCAGCGACTGGCAGCCGACAATGCCCGCATCGCCTTCCCCGGCCTCGACGCCGCGCTGACGCTGCGCGGGGATGTGGGTGCGGGGGCCTATGCGCTGGCCGGTCCGGTCAATGCGCGCGGGCTGACGGTCGAGGGCGCGGGCGTGGTCACCGCCAATGCCAAGCTGCTCGCCAAGTTCGGCCCATCCGTGCCGTGGAGCCTGCGGGCCAACCTTGCCGGGGTGCTCAGCCGGGTCAGCAACGCCACGATCGCCAACCTTGCCGGACCGCAGATTCGCTTCAACGGCGCGCTCAGCATGGGTGCGGCCGAGGCCATCGTGGCGCGCGGCGTGACCATTGCCAGCGAACGCCTCAACGTCAGGCTCGACAGCCGGGTGGTGCCGGGCAGCGGCGGCACGCGCACCACGTTGGCGGGCAGCGGGAGCCAGGCTGACTACGGTCCCTTCACCTTCGATGCCGAGATTGCCAGTGACGGCCCCCGCGCGGTGCTGGTGCTGGCCGATCCCTTGCCGGCGGCAGGGCTCGCCGACGTGCGGGTCGCCATTGCGCCCAGCACCGACGGCTTCGCGCTCGATGTCGAAGGCGGTTCGCTGCTCGGCCCGTTCGACGGGGCGCTCGAACTGATCCTGCCCGCCGATGCGCCGACCCGGATCGCGATCGAGCGGCTCGATGTCTATCGCACCACGGTCACTGGCGCGATCGTGCTCGGTGAGAGCGCGGTCAGCGGCAACCTCGCGCTGGCAGGCGGCGGGATCGACGGGACCGCTCTGATCCAGCCGGTGTCGGGCGGCGGGCAGGGCTTCACCGTCGACCTCACCGCGCGCAACGCCCGCTTCGGCGGCGCCACCCCGATCGCGATCAACCGCGCCACCATCGCCGCCACCGGCCGCATTGCCGAGGGCGACACCCGGATCAACGGCACCGCCAGCGGGTCGGGGCTGGAGTATGGCGGGCTCTACCTCGCCAGCTTCCAGGCCCGCGCCGATATCCTCAACGGCCGCGGCGATGTCACCGGCGCGGTCGCGGGCAGCCGGACGGACCGCTTCGCGCTGGCCTTCGACGCCGATGTCGCGCCTGACCGGATCGCCGCCGTCGCCCGCGGCCAGTATGGCGGGCAGGCGATCACCATGCCCCGCCGCGCCGTGCTGACCGCGCTGGAGGATGGCGGCTGGCAGCTTGCCCCGACGCAGGTCGGCTTCGCCCGCGGCTATGCCATCGTCGAGGGCCAATTCGGCGGCGGAGCAACCGCGATTGAGGCCAAGGTGGCGCGGATGCCGCTGCGGCTGCTCGACCTTGCCGGGGCCGATCTCGGCTTCGGCGGGCGGCTGTCGGGCATTATCGACTACCGTCAGACCGGCAGCGCCGCCCCCACCGCCAACGCCCGCATCCGGATCGACCGTTTCAGCCGCGCCGGGCTGGTGCTGTCATCCAGGCCGGTCAACGTGCTCGGCGTGATCGACCTCACCGCCGACCGGCTGACCGCTGCCGGCCGCCTGCTCGAAGGCGATGAGCGGCGCGGCGACATCACCGCCCGGATTACCTGGATCGGCGGTGGGAGCGACCTTGCTGCCGGCCTGATGAACGGCCGGCTCGACGCCCGCCTCGTCTTCAGCGGCGCGGCCGAGACCCTGTGGCGCCTGTCCGGCATCGAGGCCTTCGACCTCACCGGCCCGGTCAACATCGGCGCGCGGGCGACCGGAACGCTCGCCAACCCGCGGATCGACGGGACCGTGGCCAGCGACGACCTCACCGTCCAGAGCGGGCTGACCGGCACCCGGATCGAGAACGTCAATGCCCGCGGCCGCTTTGCCGGATCGCGGCTGGAACTCACCCGCTTTGCCGGGACCACGCGCGGCGGCGGCACGGTCACCGGCAGCGGCATCGTCGACCTGGCGCAGATGAGCGCCACGCGCGGTCCCCGGATCGACCTGCGCGCTGCGGTCCGCGATGCGCGGCTGCTCAACGCCAACGGGCTCGACGCGACCATCACCGGACCGCTGCGGATCGTCTCCAACGGGCTCGGCGGGACGATCGCCGGGCGGGTGCAGATCGACCGGGCCAGTTGGGCGCTGGGCACCGCCGCCGAGGACGTTGCCCTGCCCAGCATCTCCACCCGCGAGATCAACCGCGAAGACGGCCGCACCCGCACACTGGCTTCGGCGCAGGACGCGGCGTGGCGCTACCTCGTCAATGCCAAAGCGCCCAGCCGGGTTGCGGTGCGCGGCATGGGCCTCGACAGCGAATGGGGCGTCGACCTCGCGCTGCGCGGCACCGTCGACGACCCGCGCATCGGCGGCAGCGCGCAGCTGGTGCGTGGCGATTACACCTTCGCCGGCACGCGCTTCGAATTGACCCGCGGACGCATCCAGTTCGACCAGAATGCACCGATCGACCCGCGGCTCGACATCCTGGCCGAAGCTTCGCGCAGCGGCACCAATGTCGACATCGCGATCACCGGCAATGCCCAGACCCCGAACATCGCCTTCTCGTCAGATCCGCCGCTGCCCGACGAGGAGATCCTCTCGCGGCTGCTGTTCGGCGGATCGGTCACCTCGCTGTCGGCCACCGACGCGGTGCAGCTGGCCGCCGCGATCACCGCCTTGCAAGGCGGGGGCGGCGGGCTCGACCCGATCGGCTCGCTGCGCCGCTCGATCGGGCTCGACCAGCTGCGCATCGTCAGCGCCGATCCTCTGATCGGGCGCGGCACGGGGGTCGCTGTGGGCAAGAACATCGGTCGCAACATCTATGTCGAGCTGGTTACCGACGGACGCGGTTACAGCGCGACGCAGGTCGAATACCGGGTGACCAGCTGGCTGGCGCTGCTCGGCACGGTGTCGACCATCGGGCGCGACAGTCTAGTGGCCGAAATCTCGCGCGATTACTGACCGTTTCCTGACAGATACAGCTCGGCCTCGGCCGCGCGCCGTCGCACCAGCCCTTTCAGGACACGTCCCCCCGCCTTGTTCCAGCGGGCGAATTCGCGCAGCGCCCCGGCATGGTCGCCGGCCTTGTGCTTGCGGGTCAGGGTGGCGCGGGCGATGGCACCGGTGTTGTAGTGGAAGCTGACCAGCGCATCGAACTGGCCCTGCGAGGTCGGCGCATCGCCCAATGCGCGCGCCACCCCTTCCGCATAGCGCACCAGGTCCGCCGCCAGCCGCTCGTCGCATTGGGCCTGTGTCCAGACCGTGCCGGGACGGATCCGGCCGCCATGCACATGGTCCGCGCCGGTTGCGCCCCAGCCGATGGTCCAGGGCGCGCCCCCGGTGCCAGGGTCGGGATAGGCCTCGACCATGCCATCGGGCCGCAGCCGCGCGCAGCCTTCGAACCGCTTGATCAGCGCGATCCCCGCCGGGCCGACGCTGCGTCCCTTGTCCTGCGGGGCAGGCGTGTTGGAGACACATGAGACACTGTCCTGAGAAGGAATTTCCGCGGGATCACCAGCGGCAGGCGCGGCGGGCAAGAGGGCGCCGGAATCGACGCCGGGCGTTTGCGTCTGGCCAAGCAGGCGGCGGATCAAATCGAGCAGCGGGGAGCGGGTTTCTTGCAACATCGGGCACCTCGTGAAGAGCGGGGGACAAGCGAGGTGCAGGAATTAGGCACAATCGGGCCGAGTAGGAAAATGGGAAAGGGGGTCGGTGCGTCAGCGTGGATCAGCGCGGCGACCCGCCCCGCTCAGCGCAGCGCCAGAACCGCGGTGTAGCCGCAATAGAGCGCTAGCAGCGCCGCGCCTTCGATCCGCGACAAGCGCCAGCCGCTGCGCAGTTGCACGATCAGCAGCGCGGTCACCCCGAGCATCACCCAGATGTCGATCCGGGCGATTTCTGCCGGGACCGCGATCGGCTGGATCACTGCGGTCAGCCCGAGGATGCCCATGATATTGTAGATGCACGACCCCACCACGTTGCCCAGCGCCACGTCGGTATGCTTGCGCAGCACCGCGACCACGCAGGCGATGAGTTCGGGCAGGGACGTGCCGATGGCGACCACGGTGAGGCCGATGACGCTTTCCGAAACGCCCGCCGCGCTCGCCAATACGGTCGCGCCATCGACCAGCAGCCCCGCGCCGAAAATCGCCGCCAGCAACCCGGCGATCACCATCCCGCCGAGGATCACCGGGCCGGTATCGGGCGGGACCGGGCGGTCTTCGGCCTCGTGTTCGTGGCGCACGGCCTCGGCATCGTGTTCGTGGCGCACGGCCTCGGCATCGTGCGAGGCGCTTTCGGATTTGTAGGCCCACCAGACATAGGCCACCAGCCCGGCGATCAAGACCAGCCCCGGCAGCAGCCCGATCACGCCGAGCAGCACCGCGCCGGTGGCCAGCACCGCGCTGCCGCCCATCGCGATCGAATCGCGCTTGAACGAAGCCGGGTTGACCGCCAGCGGCAGGATCAGCGCCGAAATGCCGAGGATCAGCAGGATGTTGGCGATGTTCGATCCCACGACATTGCCCACCGCGATCCCCGGCGACCCGCCCAGTGCAGCCTGCACGCTGGTGGCGAGTTCGGGCATTGAGGTGCCGAAGCCGACGATGGTGAGCCCGGCCAGCAGCGGCGAAATTCCCAGCCTTGCCGCCATCCCCACCGCGCCGCGCACCAGCAACTCACCGCCGATGGCGAGCAGGACGAGGCCCGCGGCGACAAGCAGGATCGAGTTCGTCATGGGTTCCCCGAGCGGTAGGTCATGGCGGTCGTCCTAGCGGCGCGGTGCGGTGGATTGAAAGACATAGATAAGGAAAAGGCCGCCCGGTTTCCCGCGCGGCCTTCCTGTATTGGTGAGGTAGCGAGGGGCCGGCCGGTCCCCCACACTCTCATCACATGCTGTAGTACATGTCATATTCGACCGGGCAGGGGGTGGTTTCGGTGCGCATCACCTCTTCCCACTTGAGCTCGGCATAGGCATCGATCTGATCCTTGGTGAACACGTCGCCCTTGATCAGGAATTCGTAGTCGGCGGCCAGCGCATCGAGCGCTTCGCGCAAGGAACCGCACACGGTCGGCACTTCGGCGAGTTCGGCCGGCGGCAGATCGTAAAGGTTCTTGTCCATCGCCTCACCGGGGTGGATCTTGTTCTCGATCCCGTCGAGGCCGGCCATCAGCAGCGCCGAATAGCACAGGTAGGGGTTGGCCATCGCATCGGGGAAACGGAATTCCACGCGCTTGGCCTTGTCGCCCGAACCATAGGGAATGCGGCACGATGCCGACCGGTTGCGCGCCGAATAGGCCAGCAGCACCGGCGCTTCGAAGCCCGGCACCAGCCGCTTGTAGCTGTTGGTGGTCGGGTTGGTGAAGGCATTCAGCGCCTTGGCATGCTTGATCACGCCGCCGATGTAATAGAGGCACATGTCCGAAAGCCCGGCATAGCCATCACCGGCAAACATCGGCTTGCCATCTTTCCAGATCGACATGTGGGTGTGCATACCCGACCCATTATCGGCCTTGATCGGCTTGGGCATGAAGGTTGCCGTCTTGCCATAGGCATGGGCGACCTGGTGCACGACATACTTGTAGATCTGCATCCGGTCAGCGGTCTGCACCAGCTTGCCGAAGGTCAGGCCCAGTTCGTGCTGGGCGGCGGCGACTTCGTGGTGGTGCTTGTCGCAAGGCAGGCCCATCTCGAGCATGGTGGTGACCATCTCGCCGCGAATGTCGACGGCAGAGTCGACCGGGGCGACGGGGAAGTAGCCGCCCTTGGCGCGCGGGCGGTGACCCATGTTGCCGCCGTCATATTCCTTGGCGGTGTTGCCCGGCAGTTCAATATCGTCGATCGAGAAGCCCGATCCTGCATAACCGTCCTCGAACCGCACGTCGTCGAACATGAAGAATTCGGCTTCCGGCCCGACATAGACCGTGTCGCCGATGCCGGTCGACTGGAGATAGGCCTCGGCGCGCTTGGCGGTGGTGCGCGGGTCGCGCGAGTACCAGTCGCCGGTCGACGGTTCGACGATGTCGCAATTGATGATCAGCATCGGCGTGGCGCTGAAGGGATCGAGCCAGGTTTCGCTGAGATCGGGCTTCAGGATCATGTCGCTTTCGTTGATGACCTTCCAACCGGCGATCGATGAACCGTCGAACATCAACCCGTCCTCAAGCTCGTCCTCGCCCATGACGCTGGCGACCATCGTCAGGTGCTGCCACTTGCCCTTGGGATCGGTGAAGCGCAGATCGACCCACTCGATTTCCTCGTCCTTGATCTTCTTCAGGACGTCTTTGACTTTCGACATGCTTGGTGCCTCCACTTATCGGTTATGGTGTTTCGGATGTTTGGGCCCGCCCCCGTGACAGGCCCGAGAGGATTGGCGACTTCAGATCGCGTCGTCGTTGGTTTCGCCGGTGCGGATGCGCAGCGCGCTTTCGATCGCGGTGACGAAGATCTTGCCGTCGCCGATGCGCCCGGTTTGCGCGGCAGCCGCGATGGCTTCGACCACGCGTTCGGCCTGATCGTCGGGGACCACCACTTCGAGCTTCACCTTGGGCAGGAAGTCGACGACATATTCGGCCCCGCGATAGAGTTCGGTATGGCCCTTCTGCCGCCCGAAGCCACGCGCTTCGGTGACGGTGATGCCGGACACGCCGATTTCGTGCAGCGCCTCCTTCACCTCGTCGAGCTTGAAGGGTTTGATGATCGCTTCGATCTTCTTCACTGTGTCCCCATCCGTGACTGGCCGGATCCCTGTCATAAACCTAACAAGAATCGTGCCAAGCCCACCTGATATTCGGTTAGCAGGATCGTTACCCATGTATGGGCGCGGACCGGGCCTGCGTTTCGTCGTGAGCACCCGGTTAGCAAGATTATGGTGCGATGCGCAATGGTGCACAGGTCCTGATCGCGCCATGCCTAAATTATAAGCATCGCTGGCGTCTGGGCCGCCGTCAGAGTCGCAGCCCGGCGGTTTCGGGCAGGCCGCACATCAGGTTGAGGTTCTGGATCGCCGCGCCGCTCGCCCCCTTGCCCAAATTGTCGAGCACCGCCACCATCCGCGCGTGCCAGCCCCCTGCGTTGCCGAACACGTATAGTTGCATCCTGTCCGAAGATTGGGCACCCGCTTCGAGCAGGATCTCGCTTACCGGCTCACCTGCGTGAACCGTGATCAATTCCGAGGCTGCGTAAAATTCGTGCAGACTGGCGCGTAGATCGTCAGCATGGGGATCACCCGCCATCGCACCCAGATGTAACGGTACCTCGACCACCATCCCGCGCATCACCGGCACCACTGCCGGGGCGAAGATAACGTCATGCGTCAGCCCCCCATGTGCCTTCATTTCGGGCAGATGCTTGTGCGCCAGATCATAGCCATAAGCACGGTATCCAGGCGCGCCGGGGGCCTCGAACCGCGCAATCAAGCCATTTCCGCCGCCCGAATAGCCGCTGACAGCGTTGACGGTATAGGGCCAGTCGGCCGGCAAAAGCCCGGCGCGCACCAGCGGCGCGACCAGTGCGAGGAAGCCGGTGGGATAGCAGCCGGGGTTGCTCACCAATTGGGCATTGGCGATCGCGTCGCGGCCCATCAATTCGGGGAAACCATAGGTCCATCCCGGCGCCACCCGGTGCGCGGAGGACGCATCGATGATGCGGGTGCCCGAATTGCGGGCAAGCGCGACTGCCTCTTTTGCAGCCTCATCCGGCAGGCACAGGATTGCGATATCGGCTGCGTGCAAGGCGTCGCGGCGCGCGGCCTCGTCCTTGCGCTGCACGTCGTCCAGGGTGATCAATTCGAAGGCATCACGGCCCATCAGGCGCTCGCGGATCTCGAGCCCGGTGGTGCCAGCCGCACCGTCGATGAACAGCCGGATCGCCATCCGCGCTATGCGCCCGCCGGGGCGAGTTCGGTGACCCGGCACCAGCCGCTCGGCCCCTGCGGTCCGGGGCAGCCCCACGCCCATTCGCCCGCTACGTCGAGCAGCTCGAACCGGGTTCCGGCGGCGAGCCGGGTGGCAACTTCGCTATCCTCGCGCGGGACCAGCCGCAATCCGGCCCCGCTGTCGCCGACCAGCCGGTCCTGCGGTATCACGTAATGCGCAGCCAGATGGGTGCCTGCGAGCGCAATATGGGCCAGATCCCCGCGCAGCGGCAGGGTGCCGGGCGCAGGCTTGGCCACCGGGCCGTTCAGACCCAGCACGCCCTGCGGCACTGCATAACTCACCCGTTCGCCCGTCGCGCCGCTCATTGGCTTATCAACAATCCTCTGCCCGCCCGCCCGGTGTTCCCCGACACTCGTGTTCCCCGACACCGGCGTGCGAGCGCCGTTAGCCGAGAGGGCGCGGCCCCGCAAGCCGGGGGCCGGGCGCTCATCCCCCGTAGCGCGCCTGAAGCGCGTGCCACGCCGCCCGCAGGCCCAGCCCGCGCCCGCCGCGCGCCCGGCCAGGCTTGGGCGAGGGGCTCCAGGCGAAGGTGTCGAAATGCACCCAGTCGATCGCCTCGCCGACGAAGCGGTCGAGGAACAGCCCTGCGACGCTTGCCCCGGCAAAGGGGTTGGCCGAAGCGTTGGTCATGTCGGCCACGTCCGAAGCGAGATAATCGCGGTAGGCTTCGGGCAGCGGCAAGCGCCAGGGCGGATCGTCATGCGCCTTGCCGGCGGCGATAAACGCCTCCGCTGTCGCATCCGAGCGCGCCATCAGCGCCGGATAATCCGGCCCCAGTGCGACCCGCGCGGCGCCGGTCAGCGTGGCGAAATCGACGATCAGGTCGGGGTTCTCCTCCGAAGCGCGGGTCAGCGCGTCGGCGAGGATCAGCCGCCCTTCGGCATCGGTGTTGTGGATCTCGATGGTGAGGCCCTGCCGCGATTGCAGCACGTCGCCCGGACGGAAGGCGTTGCCGGCAATGGCATTGTCGACCGCCGGGATCAGCAGGTGCAGCCGCACTTTCAGCCGCGCGCCCATGATCAGCCCGGCCAGCGCCAGCGCGTGGGCCGCGCCGCCCATGTCCTTCTTCATCAGCCGCATTCCCGCCGCCGGCTTGATGTCGAGCCCGCCGGTGTCGAAGCACACGCCCTTGCCGACCACCGCCAGCACCGGGTGCGCCGGATCGCCCCAGACGAGGTGCATCAGCCGGGGCTCATGGTGGCGCGCCGCCGCGCGGCCGACCGCGTGAACCATCGGATAGCCCTGTTCAAGCGCATCGCCTCGCACGGTGGTCAGTTCCGCCTTGTGCGCCTTGGCGAGGGCCGCACATTCGGCTTCGAGCGCGGCTGGCCCCATGTCCTCGGCCGGAGTATTGACCAGATCGCGCAGGCGCAGTTCGGCCTCGGCCTCGGCGGTGAGCGCGTCGATCGGGGCGACTTGCGTGGTCAGCAGCACCCGCGCGCCGACCGGCTTGTCGTCGCTGCGGTAGCGATTGAAGCGGTATTGGCCGGTGATCCAGCCGAACATGGCGGGGCCGGGGTCCACTGTCATCAGGCGGTAGGTGCCTTCGGGCAGGTCTTCGGCCAGCTTGGCGAGGCACCAGCTTGACAGGTTGTCGGGATTGGCCACCCCGCCGACCGCAAACCAGCGGTCGCCATCGGGGACGATCGCGATCTGATAGCCGCCGCCTTCGAATTTCTGCCCGGCCAGTACCGCGCGCTGCCCGGCGCTGAGGGTCTTGACGAAGGCTTCGAAACCGTCGCGGGCGATGAGGTGGATCGGAATCGCGTCCTGCCCGCGGTCGGGCTGGATCAATGCTTTGGCTTCACTCATCCCTCGTCCATAATCGCCTGAGCCTGCTTGTCACCAGCAGATTCGCCGCAGACAGGGGAGGGGTCGATGATCGGACGGATTGTGATCGGGGCGTCTTGGGTGCTGCTTGCCGCCTGCTCCTCGCCCGAGGACATGGCGCAGGATGTGGGCGCGGGCCTGGGTGGGGCGAAGGCCGAGGCGCAGGCCGGATCCGGTAGCGCGACCGCTAGCGCCTCTGCCAGCGGCGACGGTGCGTCCGCCTTCGCCGATAACGCAAAGAAAGGCGAGGCCGCGCGCGAATTCGCCTATGCTTGGCCTGCCGAGGTCTCGGCTGTCCCCGCGCTGGCGGCGCGCTTCACCGCCGAACGCGATGCCGCGCTGGCCGAACAGAAGGCCGAGTGGACCGCCGCCTTGCAGGAATTCGCCGGATCGGACTGCGTCGCCTGCGTCAATCGCGGCTATGAAAAGACCTGGGAGGTGGTCGCCGACCTTCCGCGTTTTCTATCGCTGTCGGCCGGCAGCTACCTCTATACCGGCGGCGCGCATGGCAACAGCGCCTTCGATGCGCTGGTGTGGGACCGCGAGGTCGGGGCGGCGATCGATCCCAAGGCGATGTTCCGCTCGCCCGAAGCCTTGCAGGACGCGCTGGGCGAGGCGTGGTGCATGGCACTGAAGGCCGAACGCACCGAGCGGGTGGGGGCGGAGTATGCCGACGACGACAGCCTGTTTACCTGCCCGCCAATCGCCGATCTGGTGGTGCTTCCCGGATCTGCCAGCAAGACAGCCTTCGATCGCATCGGCCTGCTCGCCGCGCCCTATGTCGCCGGGTCCTATGCCGAAGGACCGTACGAGGTCACGCTGCCGGTCACGCCCGGGGTGCTGGATGCGCTCAAGCCGGAATATCGCGCCACATTCGCGCTGGGGACGTAGATTTTCGCGTCGCCAGTCGCTATGTGTCGCGGATGCACGAATACCAACTCGTTGACGGCGATCAGACCGTCTACCGCGACGGCACCATCAAGCTTCATGGTCCCCAAGGTTTTGACGCCATGCGCAAGGCCGGTCGCTTGGCGGCCGAGATACTTGATGCCTGCGCCGATCTGGTGAAACCCGGCGTCACGACCGAAAGTATCGATACAGCGGTGCTGGGCATAATGCTCGATGCCGGAGCGGTTCCGGCCACGATGGGCTATCGCGGCTATGCGCATTCGTCGTGTATCTCGATCAACCACGTGATCTGCCACGGCATCCCGAGCGACAAGGTGCTGAAGGATGGCGACATCCTCAATATCGACGTGACGCCGCTGGTCGATGGCTGGCACGGCGACACCAGCCGGATGTTCTATGCGGGCGAGCCGTCCTTGAAGGCGTGCAAGCTGGTCGAGGTGACCTATGAATGCCTGATGCTCGGCATCGCCGCCGCCCAGCCTGGCGCGCGGCTGGGCGATATTGGCGCGGCGATCGAGGCGCACGCGGCGCAGTTCCGTTACGGCGTGGTGCGCGAGTTTTGCGGGCACGGTCTCGGCCGCCTGTTCCACGATGCGCCCGAAGTGATCCACGCCGCCAAGGCCGGGACCGGGCCGGTGCTGAAGCCGGGGATGTTCTTCACCATCGAACCGATGATCAACGCCGGCAAGCCCTGGGCCAAGGTGCTGGGCGATGGGTGGACCGCAGTGACGCGGGACAAGTCGCTGTCGGCGCAGTTCGAGCATTCGATTGCGATCACGGAAACCGGCAACGAGATTTTCACCAAGAGCCCGACGGGGCGGGATTTCCCGCCTTACGTGTGACTATTGTTGCGAGCGGTTCGGTCTGGATCAGACGACCGTTTGCGACAAGCACTCCGACCGCAAGGCATGCCCTGATGCGATAATCCTCGCCGCTCGCGGCGGCTACGGCCTTCCGGTGCGCGATGGCCGGGCGGGTTATGCGTCGAGCGTTGTCGAAATCGGGTTCTGTCCTTTTTGTGGCGCGGCGCTGCCGCCGATTGGTGAACTCGAAGATTAGTCCGTCACCCCGTCCCGGGCTTGACCCGGGACCCAGCTTCTTCAAGCGAGCAGGCGATCAAACAGATCATCCCACTCGGGGTTTGTCTTCTCGATCAGTTCGATCTTCCAATCCCGGTGCCAGCGTTTGACGCGGCGCTCGTGGTGCTTGGCATCGATAATTGTGTCTAACCGTTCAGCCCAAACCAGCCAAGTCAAACCATGCTCGGCGCAAAATACTGATCCTTCGCCTGCGCGATGTTGAGTGATGCGCGCTGAAAGATCGGTAGTTGAACCCACATAAAGCGTGCCGCGATAGCGATTGGTCATGATGTAGACCCAGCCGCCGCGCGTTTCTCTTTCCATTCGTAGAACAAAGAACAAGCTGGGTCCCGGGTCAAGCCCGGGACGGGGTGGGCAGGCTCACAAAAACCACACCACCAACACCCCAACCATAACCAGCACCACCGCGACCGAAAACCCCAGCATCGCCAGCACCGGCCGCGTCACCCGCCCGTGCAGCACCCAATCATATCCGCAGGCAATCGCAATCGTGATCGGCACCTGTACGCCAATCGCCACCGGATCGGGCAGCCCCAGCACCTGCACCACGCGGGCATAGGCCGGGGTCATCAGCGCCAGCGTCGCGATCAGCATCGCCTGCCGGTGCGCGGCGATGTCGCGGCGGCGGGCGAAGTGCAGCGCGGCGAAGTACAGCGGCACGAAGGTCACGAAAGCGGCGATGTTGACCACCGTCACCTCGGGGCGGCCTAGTTCCTGCCCGATCCGCCAAGCAATCGCCGACCCGCTCGCCAGCATCGCCGCCACCAGCGCGATGGAAGCGCGGCCCGTCGCCCGGTGCGCGGCCAGCTTGTAGCGCGCGGCGAGGAAGCTCTGGCTCGCCAGCAGGGCCAACCAGGCAATCATGCTTACCGCATGGAACACCACGATCGGCGTGTAGCGCGCCTGCACTTCCGGGTGGAACACGGCCTTCAGCGCAAAGGCGATCAGCGTGAAGCCGAGCAGCGCGAGCGCGATATTGCCCATCAGCAGATTGGCCCGGACATGGCTTTCAGGTGCGCGCACTGGTTCTCCCCTAATTCTCACGCGCCGCCCGGATCGCGGCGCCTGCGGCGAATGGGGCAAGGGCTACCAGCGCAAGGCTTATCGCTGCAACGAAGCCCAGGCTGACTTGATCCTGCCGGGCGAGCGCGCCCGCGCCGAAAATCAGGATCGGCAGCGCCAGCGGGATCAGCAGCAGGCCCGACAGCGCCGCGCCTGCGCGCAAGGATGCGGTGAGCGCGGCGATGATCAGGCCGATCGCCGCCAGCCCCGGCGTGCCTGCAATCAGGCCGAGCAGCAGGATGGTGAAAGTCTCCCCTTCGATCTTGAGCAGCGCGGCGGCGGGAAAGGTCGCCAGCACCAGCGGCGGGCCAAAACTGAGCCAATGGGCGACCAGCCGGACCGCCATCATGGCCTCTTCCGCCACGCCGCGCAGGCGCAACTGGTCGAAGAACCCCAGTTCGATATCGCGCGCCACCAGCTTTTCCAGCGGCAGG
>DAIQNP010000030.1:0-14597 GCA_036788335.1 Erythrobacter sp. | reverse complement strand
ATCGCCTCGAACCCCTGCGCCGCCTTGCGCAGCGCCTGCCGTTCGGGCGAGAGCGTCTCGCGTTCGGCAGGTACAGGGACGCCAGTGCCGGGGGCAGCCGGGCCGACGTCGGGGCGCGCCAGGCTCATTTGCGGAGCCACAGGGCTGATCGGGCGCATCACAGCACCACCATTTCGGCTTGCAGCGCGCCGACTTGCTTCAGGCTTTCGAGGATCACCACAAGATCCGCTGCGCCCACACCCAGAAGGTTCAGGGCATCGACAATCTCGGACAGCGAGGCTGCACCGGGCATATAGGCGACCCGGTCGGACCGTTCCTGGATCGTGATCTCGGTGTTCTCCTCGATCGCGGTCTCGCCGTTCGCGAAAGGTCCGGGCTGGATCACCTGCGGATTCTCGTCGATCCGGATCACCAGCTTGCCGTGGCTGACCGCAGCGGGGGACAGGCGCACCGCGTCGTTGATCACCACCGTGCCGGTGCGGCTGTTGATGATCACCCGCGCCGCAACCGGGGCCGGGGTGACAGGCAGCATCTCGATATCGGCCAGCCACTGTGAACGTTCATCATTGCCGGACGGCAGCATGAGTTCGATGCTGACCCCGTCGCCAATGGTGGCGATGCCCGGGAAGCGCATGTTGATCGCGTCGCGCACCCGCGCCGCCGTGAGGAAATCCGCCTCGTGGAGATTGAAGCGCAACACCCCCTCGCGGTCGAAACCGGTAGCCACCGCGCGTTCGACCGTGGCGCCACTGGCGATCCGGCCGACCGTGGCGACATTGACCGTCACCTGCGAGCCGTCGCGGCCCGATACGCCCAGCCCGCCGACGGCGACATTGCCCTGCGCCATCGCATAGATCTGCCCGTCTGCGCCATAGAGCGGCGCCAGGATCAAGGCCCCGCCCCGCAGCGATATGGCCTGCCCCAGCGTGGACACCGTGATGTCGATCCGCTGTCCGGGCTTGGCAAAGGCGGGCAATTCGGCGGTGATGATCACGGCGGCGGCGTTGCGCAAGGTCGGGCTGACACCGGGCGGCAAGGGCAGGCCCAGCCGTCCGGAGATGCCGCGCATCGCCTCGGTCGCGTATTGGAGGTTGTTGTCGCCGGTCCCTTGCAGGCCGACCACGATGCCGTAGCCGGTCAGCTGGTTGGCGCGCATCCCTTCAAACTGGCCCAGATCGCGGATCCGCTCGGCCGCAACCGTGCCCGGGGTCCAGGCCAGCGCCAGCATGATGGCCAGCGCGCAGGCATGAATGAACCGCTTCATGACGTGGATCTCCCTACGGCCCATCAGAACGGCGAAATCAGGTTGAAGAAGCGCGAGAGCCAGCCCGGACGGCTCGCCTGCTGCACTGCGCCCTTGCCCGAATAGATCATCCGCGCATTGGCGACCTGCGCCGAGGGAAGGCGATTGTCGCCATCGATGTCGACCAGCCGGATGCGACCGGCGAACTGCACCCATTCGTCGCCCTGGCTGAACATCATCTGTTTTTCTCCGACCACATCGGCGGTGCCGTTGGGATAGATTGCGGCAATGGTCACCGCGACCGCGCCCGTCAGGCGGCTCTGCTGCGCAGCATTGCCCTGACCTTGGAACGTCCCTTCGGCCGCAGCCTTAAGGGCATCGGGGTTGAGGAAGTCGAGCGGACCGGAGGCGGGCGGAGTGATTCCGAACTCGCCCGAACGGGCGGTGCGGCCGCTGGTGCTCTTGTTGGTCACGGTGTTTTCGACCAGCAGGATCGTCACCATGTCGCCCAGCGAGCGGGCGCGGGTGCCGGTGACCAGCCCGGAATAGCCCTGGCCCACCTGGAAGATCGCGCCGGCGCTGTCATTACGCGCGGCAACCGGGGCAAGCACTGCCGGATCGACATAGCCGGCAGCGGTGAGCACGGGGCCGGGCGGCGGCGGGGCAGTGAAGCCCGCCTGCGGTCCGGAACCGCCGAGTCCGCCGCAGCCGGCCAGCGCCAGCGCGGGTAGGAGGATGAAGCAGCGATGCATGGTCACGTGTCCCATCAGATCGTCTGGTTGGCGTTTTGCAGCATCTCGTCGACCGCTGCGACCATTCGCGAATTGATTTCGTAGGCGCGCTGGGTCTCGATCATCTCGACCAGTTCCTCGACCACGTTGACGTTCGAGCCTTCGAGCATCCCCTGACGGATCTGCCCGCGCCCGTTCTCGCCCGCCAGAGCGAGTTCGGCCGGGCCACTGGCGGCGGTCTCGACCAGAAAGTTGTCGCCGATCGCACGCAGGCCCGCCGGATTGACGAAGCTGGCCACGTTGAGCTGGCCCAGCTGAACCGGCGCGGCATCGCCCGGCGCCACTGCGCTGACCGTGCCGTCGGGCGCGATGCTGATCGATTCCGCGCCCTGCGGCACCTGGATCGCCGGCTGGACCGCATAGCCCTGGCTGGTGATCAGCGTGCCGTCGGGGGACAGGGTGAAATTGCCCGCGCGGGTAAAGGCCAGCTGGCCGCCCGGCGGCAGTTCGACCTGGAAATAGCCCGGCCCGTCAAGCGCCACATCGAGCGAGTTGCCGGTGCCGTTGAGCGTGCCCTGCGTCTCGATCCGGCTGGTGCCCTGCAACTGCACCCCGGTGCCGAGGTTGAGCCCCACCGCAAAGGCGGTCTGCCCGGTCGATTGCTGTCCGGCGACACGCTGTTCCTGATAGGTCAGCGTGGCGAAATCGGCGCGATCGCGCTTGAACCCGGTGGTGCTGATATTGGCGAGGTTGTTGGCGATGACGCGCATCCGCGCATCCTGCGCTTCGAGCCCGGTGCGGGCGACGTTGAGAGCGGCATTGGGCATGGGTCTTGGCTCCGTTCAGAAAGGATCAGCGCAGCGCCATCAGGCGGCTGCTGGCTTCGTCGAGTTCGCCTGCGGTCTGGATGATCTTGGCGCGCTGTTCGAAAGCGCGCTGGGCATCGATCATCTGGACCAGCGTTTCGGCGGTCTCGACATTGGACTGTTCGAGCGCACCGGAGGTCACCCGCGCGGTCGGATCGGGGGGCAGCACACCGGTTTCGCCATTGGTGCCGGGCACCTTGAGGTAACTGTCGATCCCCTTGGCCAGCCGGCTTCCCTCGGGCGAGACGAGGCGGATGCGGTCGAGCGGCTCGGCCGGGGCATTGCCGGCAGCAGGATCGCCCGCCATCACCGTGCCATCGGCCGCGATCGAAATGGCAAAGCCCGGCGGCACGGTGATCGGCGTGCCCTGTTCGCCCAGCACCGCCAGCCCTTCGCCGTTCTCGACCACGCCGGTCGGCGACACCCGCAGATCGCCACGACGGGAATAGACCTCCCCGCCCTCGGGTCCGGCAAACGCGATCAGCGCCGTGCCTTCGACCGCGATGTCGAGCGCGTTGCCGGTGGTGTTGATCCGCGCGGTTGTCATGTCCGCGCCGCGCACATTGCCGCGCGCCATCGCCCGGGCCTCGATCGACCCGTCCTTGAGCGTTGCGGGCGTGACCGCGAACACCTCCTGACGAAAGCCCGGCGTCGAGGCGTTGGCGAGATTGTTCGCCACCGTCCGCTGCCGGTCCATCGCCGCGTTCATCGCCGTCATGGCAGTGTAGATCAGACGATCCATTGCTGAGTGGCCTTAGTTCTGGAGGTTGATCACGGTTTGCGAGATCGTGGTGGCGGTATCCATCGCGCGGGCATTGGCCTGGAAGTTGCGCTGCGCGGTCAGCAGCGCGACCATTTCCTCGGCCAGATCGACGTTGGAGCGTTCGATCGCCCCGCTGATCATCTCGCCGTAATTGCCGACCCCGGGGTTGCCGAAGACCGGCGCGCCGGACGTGCCGGTGGCGTTCCACTTGGTCTGGCCGATCGAGCGCAGGTTGTCGGGGGCGGAGAAGGTCGCCAATGCGATCTGCCCGACCGACTGGGTGCTGCCGTCGGCATAGGCGGCGCTGACGATCCCGCGGTTGTTGATGGTGACATTGGCGACCGGCGAACCGGCGCCGTTGAGCACCGGAACTGCCAGATCGGCAGCGACGGTCGAGGTCGGGTTGCCGGTGGCATCGACCGGGTAGGCCTGCAACAGGTTGCCATTGGCGTCGGTCATCGAACCGTCGGCCGTCAGGCGGAAATTGCCGTTGCGGCTGAAGCTGACATCGCCCGACACCGGATTGGCGAGCGCGAAGAAGCCGTCGCCGTCGATCGCGACATCGAGGCTGCGGCCGGTCTGTTCGAGCGGGCCGAGCGCGAAGTTCTGCGTGATCGTGCTGACGGTCGCGCCGATGCCGGGGGTGCGACGCGGATCGGTCGAGGGATCCTTGGCGACCAGATCGGCGAACTGGACCGAGCTTTTCTTGAAACCGTTGGTTTCGGCGTTGGCAATATTCTGGGCGATGACGCGCAGATCGGTTTCGGCGTTCTTGAGGCCGCTCAGCGAAGTGAAGAAGGACATTGTCGTCGGATCCTTTCGTTTGGGGTCGTGCTGGGGGGTCGGGTCAGGGTTGGGTCGGCGTGGGTGCGGCGGGAAGCGCGGCTTCCTGCGCGGCGATCAGGCGGTCGAGCTTGGCCGAAATCTGGTCGAGCGTGGACGAACTGTCGGTGGCCGCGGCAAGCGCGGAAAACTGAGCCATCTGGGCCAACATCTCTTCGTTGTTGGCCGGTTCCAGCGGGTCCTGATAGGTCAGCTGGGTGGTCAGCAGCCGCAGGAAATCGGCCTGGCCGAGCGCGCCCAGCCCGCCACCGGCCGAGGGGGCCGCAGGCGTGTTGAGCCGATCGAGCGCGGCCTTGGCGGCAGGCGCGGCGACGGCAGCGGAATTGGCAATGGACATGACTATTCGCTCCTCAGGGTATCGAGCATCAGTTGCTTGGCGGTCTGGAGCGCCTGCACCAGGTTCTGGTACTGGCGCGAACTTTCGAGGATCTCGACCATCTCGGCGGTTTCATCGACCGGGGCTTCCCACACCACGCCATCGGCATCGGCGAGCGGATGGGCCGGATCGTAGCGGCGGATCGGTGCGACATCGGAGCGCACCAGCTGGGTGGATGACACCCCGGCAATGCCGGAAGCGCGATCGAGTTCGACCGCGAACACCGCCCGGATCGGACGATAGGCGCCTTCCTCGGTGGTCGAGACCGAACCTGCATTGGCGAGGTTCGAGGTCGCTGCGTTCATCCGCACCATCTGCGCCGACATGGCGCGTTCGGTGAGCGAGAACAGGGTCATGGGGCTGCGTTCCGGCATCGTCATTCACCTGTCAGCGCACGGGTGATGGTGTTGACCTTCCCCTGCACGAAGCTGAGCGTGGCGCTGTAAGCGAGCGCGTTTTCGGCAAAGGCCACCTGTTCGCGTCCCAGATCGACCGTATTGCCGTCGAGCGAAGGCATGGTCGGGCGGCGCCAGACCAGCCCTTCCTCGGGATTGGCCGGGGGGCCGCCGCGCTGGCTCGTCAGCCGCGCGTCGAGCGCAGCGTTGAAATCGATGTCGCGCGCCTTGAAGCCGGGGGTGGCCGCATTGGCGATGTTCGATGCGAGCACGCCCATGCGTTCGGATCGCAGGGCGAGCGCGGTGCCGTGGATGCCGAAAATCTGCTCGTTCACGTCCTCAACCTCCTGTGTCGGGGCGGGCGGGGCGGAAAGCCGCCTGCCCGGCGCGAAACAGTTCAGCATGAAGCGTGCCAGATGCGCCAGAACCGCTGCTCGCCGGACGCCAGCCGGCCCAACCGGCAAGCGCTTGCCGGGCAGGTGGCAAAGGCTTTCCTGCGCTCCGTTCGTCGCATTGGCGGCAGATCGGGGCTTAATCCGGCCTTTCCGCAGGCGTTCTTCTTCACACGAGCCGCGCGAGCGAGAGGGACAGAACATGCCGCCAGCATTCAGCCATCTGATGGATCCGGGCGCGCTCGTCATCGTGGTGGCCGGCACGATGCTGGCCAGCTGGGCACGGTGCGGCTGGCGCGATTCGATCGGCGCGCTGCACGCGGTCTGGGGCCTGTGGCGCCCCGCTTTCGACGAAGAGGGCAATCGCAAGGCGCTGGCCCGCGCCTTGCGGGCGATCGAACGCGACGGAGCGCACCGCGCCAACCCGGCGCTGCCACCCGACCGCGAGCTGGGCCTGCTGGTCGACAGCTACCTGCGGCTCGGTTCACCCGAAGACGTGGCGCGGGCACGCGAAGCCAGTCGTGCCGCCAATGCCGCGCGGCTGACCGCACAGGTGCGTGTGTTCGCGCTGGCTGGCGACCTGGCTCCGGTGTTCGGCCTGGTCGGCACGCTTTATGCCATCACCCTGCTCCAGCCGGTCGAGGGCGGCAATGCCGTCGAGGTGACGATGGCCGCGATTGCCACCGCGGTCCTGTCCTCGCTCTACGGCGTGCTGGTCGGCCATCTGGTGTGTTTCCCGCTGGCTGGCGCGATCGAGCGGCGCGGTGCCGAGCGCGAGCGGCAGCGCGCCTTGATGGCCGACTGGTTCGAAACGCAGCTGGCCGCGCTGCGATCACAGCAGCGTCCGCATCTCAGGGGGGTAGCATAATGCCGGATGCAAGCATCGGCCGGGGCGGGCACGGCTGGCAACTGATTCTTGCCGATCTGGCCCTGATCCTGTTCCTGCTGACCCTCTCTGCGCTTCCGGCAACCGAGCCGGCATCCGGGCGGCGACCCACCGACACCGCCGCACGGGGCGAGGAGGCACGGCCCGATCCCGCCCCCGATATCGCCGCGTCGCAGGCGCTGTTCCGGCCGATCGCCGGCGGTTTGGGGATCGGCGAGTGGCTGGCCGGGCAGACGGTCGACCCGCGGGCCACGCTGACGGTGTTCGCAACCTATCGTGAGGGCGGTGAGGCGGCGGCATGGGAGGCCGCGCGCGGCCTGGCTGCCGAGGCGCAAGCGAAAGGTGTGCGGGTCCGCACGATCATCACAGCCGCCGCCGAGCGCGATCTTTACGCTAGCCTCGCCTATGATACGCCCACCGCCCGACCGGACGGCGGAAGCCCGGTCAGTTGACTTCGATCCGGTTGCGTCCGGCCTGCTTGGCCCGGTACAGCGCGGCATCGGCGCGAGCGAGCGCGCTGCGGGTGTCGGCATCCTCGGTCACTTCCGCGATTCCGGCGGAAAAGGTCACCCGGCCGAACGGCTGCCCGGTCTCGCGATTGACCATCTGCTTGGCGGCCTGGAACCGGCGGATCGTGTCCAGCAGGGTGCAGGCTTCATGCTTGCCGGCGCCGTAGAACAGCAGCACGAATTCCTCCCCGCCATGCCGGGCGACAAAGCACTGGTCGCTGGCGTGATCGCTCAGGTTGGCGGCGACCGCGCACAGCACCCGGTCGCCCGCTTCGTGGCCGTGCCGGTCGTTGATCAGCTTGAAGTGGTCGACATCGCAGAAGGCGATCGACAGCAGCTCGCCCTTGCCGCGCGCCTCGATCGCGGCGGACACCAGCCGACGCTCGAACGCGCGGCGGTTGGGCAGGCGGGTCAGGTGATCGACATCGGCCTCGGTCCGCGCCTTGGCGAGATTTTCGCGCAAGCGCTCGGTTTCCTCCTGGCTGCGCGCCATCGCCGCTTCGACCTGTTCGATCCGCGTCAGCATCGCGCGCGACAAGGCGAGCACCCGTGCCAGATCGTCGCCCGGACCTGCCTCGGGATCGCTGTCGGCAATCGCCTCGATCGATGCGCCGAGCGCGCCGCGATGGTCGCTGGTCTCGTCCTGCGCCGACTTGGCGGTATGGGCGAAGCGCATCAGCGTATATTCGAACTTGTCCATCAGCGTTTCGAGCTCGGCGATGCGCGAATGGTTGTCAGGATCGAGCCGGGCGAGCGTGTCGAGCCAGCGCTGGTCGATCGGTTGGCCCGACATCTCGCGGCCGGCGAAGGCTTCGGCCAGTTCGGGGTGCGAGCCCGACAAGCCGCCGCAGATGATCGCCATGTTGCTGGCCGTAACCCCGAGCTGGTGGCGCATCATGAATTCGCCGATCCGGTCGATCAGCGAGCGGCGGGCTTCCTCGGCGCGGCTTTCCGGCGGGGGTTCGGGGGCCGAAGCAGGAACATTGCGGGCCAGCAGGGGCAAGTAACGAGACGAGAAATTCATGGCAAGGCGACCCGGATCATCTTGTGGGAAGGCGGCTGTCACTACGCTCTCTATCCTTTCATGCTTAAACCGTGGCTCGGCGGGAATCCGCAACATCCCGTAGTGGACGTGCGGGGTCCGCTGCGCTTCAAGCAGGGTTGGCATGGCCCTTGCTTAAACACTCCGGACATCAGGCCGCCGCGGAGGAGCAAAAGCGTGGACACTCAACTCGACCGGATCACGGGCTGGCGCCTGGCGCCGCTGGCGGCGGTGATGCTGCTACCGCTGTGCGATCCTGCCACCCAGGCGCAGGGATCGGCGACCGGCCATACCGAGCCGGCCCAGATCGACCGCGCGGTGACGACCTTTACCGGCGCCGCCATCGGCCAGCCGGGCGGTCCGCGCCAGCCGGCCGACCGCCGCCTGCGGCTCGCCGCCTGCGCCCAGCCGCTGATGGTCGGCTGGCACGGCACGGCGCGCAATGCCGTCGCGGTCGAATGCGCCGGACCCGAAGCCTGGCGCATCTTCATCGCGATCGACAACAGCGGCGCGCGGACGCAGGCACAGGCCGCCGCGGTCAAGCGCGGCGACGCGCTGACCATTGTGGTGCGCGGGCGCGGATTTTCCGTCCAGCAGCAGGGCGAAGCAATGGAGAACGGGGCGGTGGGCGAGTGGATTTTCGTGCGCACCTCGCGCAAGAGCGAGCCGCTGCGCGCACGGATCGAACGCCCCGGCCTCGCAGTCGTGCCGGCCAGCTGAACCGATCGCCCGGCCCTGCCTTAAACTTCCCGCACAACGACCGTCCTCAACAACAGGAATCCAGCAAGGAACCACACCATGTCCTCTGTCGAACTGAGCAAACTGCAAGGGATCGGCGCCGCACGCGCACTGACGGATAGCGACCGTATGCAGGTCGAAGCGCGCCGCACCGCCCCTGCGCCGACCTCCTCGCCCGCGGCCTCTGTGCCCGGCGGTGTCAGCATCGAAGTCGATGCGGCACGGGTCGATCCGGCCACCCCGCCGGTCGACCCCGAACGTGTCCAGCAGATCCGCAACGCGCTGCGTGACGGATCTTACCCGCTGGTGCCGACCAAGATCGTCGACGCGATGATCGCGGCGCAGGTCAGCTTCGCAATCCCCCGTTAAGGCCCCGCCCGGATGACCCCCAACGCCCCCACCAGTTCCGTCCCCGAAACGTCGCAGCCGGTGCCGCACCCGGCCAACAGCCTGCGGCAGATGATTGCCGTGCTCGAACGCGAACGGCAGGCGCTTGCCGCGCTTGATGCCGATGAGCTGGTGTGCTCTGCGCGCGACAAGCAGGCGCTGTGCGACGTGCTGACCGCGCTTGAGCCCTGCCCGGTCGATACCGAGACCCGCCAGCTGGCCGAAACCGCGCGCCAGCTCAACGAAGTGAACCGCCGGGTGCGCAATCTGCTGGCCGCCAATGTCGCGGCGCGGATCGAGGCGCTGGGCGGACGCCCGGCGGCGCGCTCGCCTTACGCACCCTTGCGCGGCTGATAGGTAACGGCCCGGATCGTCCGGCCGGTTGGCACGCGGTTTGCTGATGTTCATCCGAACGACGCCCTGAAGAAGACGCTGCCTCCCGCAGTGTCCGGCGCAACAGCGGATTTTCGGATGAGCGAGGCACGCATTCTTCCCGCCCTGCCCCCCGGCGCCCTGCGCAGCGGTTTCGAAGCCGCAGCCCGGACGCATGAGCAGGCCCGTGCGACGATCGGCAATGATGCGCCCACCGGCGCGGTGCGCCAGATCGCCGGCCCCCATAACGGTTCGCCGGTGCAGGCCGCGATCGCCAGTGCGGCCGAGCGCACCAGCATCGATTTCAGCTTCCTGCTGGCGCAGGCCGAGGTGGAATCGGCGATGAACCCCCATGCCCGCGCCCGCACGTCGAGCGCGACCGGACTGTACCAGTTCATCGACAGCACCTGGCTCCACACGCTCAAGCGGCACGGCGAACGCTTCGGCCTCGGCGGGATTGCCGACGAGATTTCGGTCACCGGCTCGGGGAGCGCCTGGGTCGCCGATCCGGACCGGCGCGCCGCGATCCTGGCGCTGCGCAAGGATCCCGAAATCGCCTCGCTGATGGCGGCGGGCCTCGCCGAAGACAACCGCGCCCACCTGATGCCGATCCTCGGCCGCCAGCCCGATCATGCCGAACTGTACCTTGCGCACTTCCTCGGTGCGGGCGGCGCGGGGCGGTTCCTTGCCGAAATGCAGCACAACCCTTCGCAAAGCGCCGCCGCCCTGTTCAGCCGTCCGGCCGCAGCCAACCGCGGGATCTTCTACACCGGCGAGGGGTCGCCGCGCAGCCTGGCGCAGGTGATGGACCTGATCGGCAGCAAGATGGAACGCGGGCTCGACCGGGCAAGCGCGGGGCAGGCGGTGCAGTTCGCGCGCGCCGACTATGGCGCGGGGACCTATTTGGGGGCCGAATACGCCGCCGCCGATCTTGGTGCAAGCATCCGGCGCGCGCCTTATCTCTCGGCCGATCAGAGCGTGTTCGGGCCGGGCTATCCCCCGCCCGTCACGCTCGGTTCGCAGCCCTATATCGCGCCTGCCGCCACCTTCGGCGGGGCTGGCGGAGCCGCCACCCGCGCTCCGATGTCGCAGGTGCTGGGCGCGACCTTCGGCGCAGACGGCAACAGCGCTCCGGTGCAGGTCCGCCGCGCCTATGACCGGCTGAAGGCGCTGGGCCTGTGAGCGCTGCCGTGACACTGCGCAGCCGCCTTCTGGGTGCACCCGCAGCGATGGCCCTGCCGGTCGGTATCTTCGCGCTGCTGGCGTTGATGGTGCTGCCGATTCCGACGCTGCTGCTCGACATCTTCTTCGTGCTCAACATCGCGATCTCGATCGCGATCCTGATGGTCGCGCTGAACGCGCGCACCCCGATCGATTTCTCCTCCTTCCCCAGCGTGCTGCTGTTCGCAACCCTGCTGCGGCTGGCGCTCAACGTCGCTTCGACCAGGGTGGTGCTGGTCAACGGCCACGAGGGCGGCGCAGCGGCCGGACAGGTGATCGAAAGCTTCGCCGCCTTCCTGGTTGGCGGCAATTTCGTGGTCGGTCTGTTCGTCTTTGCGATCCTGATGATCATCAACATGATCGTGATCACCAAGGGCGCAGGCCGCGTGTCCGAAGTGTCGGCGCGGTTCGTGCTCGATGCCCTGCCCGGCAAGCAGATGGCGATCGACGCCGACATCGCCGCCGGTCTCGTCAGCGCCGACGAAGCGCGTGAACGCCGCCGGCAGGTCACCATCGAGGCCGATTTCTACGGCTCGATGGATGGTGCATCGAAATTCGTGAAGGGCGATGCTGTCGCGGCGCTGCTGATCCTCGCGGTCAATGTCATCGCCGGGTTCGCGATCGGCATGGTCAGCCACGGCCTCAGCGCTAGCGAGGCGGGCGAGCTCTACGTCACGCTGGCGGTCGGCGATGCGCTGGTGGCGCAGGTGCCTTCGCTTCTGCTGTCGATCGCGGCCGCCGCGATCGTCACCCGCGTATCCGACAAGCGCGATCTTGCCGGCCAGATTGGCGGCCAGTTCGCCGACCCGCGCGGCTGGCTGCCGGTGGCGGTGATCCTTGCCGCGATCGGCGTGGTGCCGGCCATGCCGCAGATGATCTTCCTGCCCGGCGCCGCGATTGCCGGGGCGATCTGGTGGCAGCTCAAACGCCGCGCCGACAATCCCGTCTTCGTCGTAGAACCGGTCGAGGAGGTCTCGCCCGACCGGATCGAGCTGGCCGATGTCAGCGACCAGACGCTGATCACCATCGAACTGGGCTACGGCCTTGTCCCGCTGGTCGACGAGAAGGAAGGCGCGCCGCTGCTGACCCGCGTCACCGGCATCCGCAAGCAATTGTCGCGCGATCTCGGCTTCGTGCTGCCGCAGTTCCGGATCCGCGATTCGCTCGACCTCGGCGCGCAGGACTACTCCGTCCTGATGGGCGGGGTGAGCATCGCGCGCGGCAGCCTGCGCTCGGGCCGCTTGCTCGCCATCGACGCGGGCGACGTGCGCCCCCATCACGGCGTCACCGGCGAGGCGACCCGCGATCCCAGCTTCGATTGCCCGGCGATCTGGATCGGCCCGGCACTGCGCGACCATGCGATTGCCGAAGGCTTTCTGGTGGTCGACCCCAGCACCGTGATCGGCACCCATGCCAGCCAGGCGCTGATGGCCGAAGCGCACCATCTGCTCGGCCCCGAGGAAGTGCGCGAATGGATCGAGGCGATCAAGACGCGCTCGCCCTCGCTGGTCGAGGCGGTGCATCCCGATCCGCTGAGCCTCGCCGCGCTGACCCGCATCCTGCGCGCGCTGGTGTCCGACGGCATTTCGCTCGCCCATCCCCAGCCGCTGGTCACCAGCATCGCGCTGGCGTTGCAGAAGGGACAGGATTTCGACACGCTGGTCGATGCCGTGCGCGCCGATCTGGGCGCGCGGCTGGTGGCGCGCATCGCCGCGCCCGGAGCGGTGATGAAGGCCGTCACCCTCGCAGCGCCATTGGAGGCCGCGATCCTCGGCGGGATGATCGATCCCAGCACCGGCCAACCGCTGATCGAACCCGATTGCGCCGGCATGATCGTGCGCCACGTCAACCGCCAGATCGCCGACGAGGGCGGGCCGATTGCGCTGGTGGTCCAGCCGCCCGCCCGCCGCGCGCTGGCCGCCCTGCTGCGCCAGCGCAGCCCCCGCTGCCTGGTGCTGTCGATCGCTGAGCTGCCGCCGACCCAGCCGATCGAGGTGATCGGCGTGATCGGGGGTGAGGAACCGGCCGCGCCCGCGCCCGAGGCTCTGGCCGCGCCCGGCATGACGCAACCGCGGATGGAGCTGCGCGCATGAAACACGATCCGCGCGGCTTTGCCGCTGCCGCCCCCTATGCCGCCACCCGCCGCGAGGTCGAGGACCGCGTGCGCCGCTTCCTGCCGCTGGTGCGCCGCTCGGCCTGGCACATCTACGGCTCGGGGCGCGAGGGGCTCGAAATCGAGGACCTGGTGCAGGCCGGGATCGTCGCGCTCACCGAATGCGCCCAGCGCCACACCGGCCCGACCGAGGACGGCTTTGCCGCTTATGCCAAGATCCGGGTGCGCGGCGCGATGCTCGACCAGATCCGCCGGCTGACGCACGAGACCCGCACCGCGCGGCGCCGTCGCACCGCGCATGACCGGATGGTCGAAAGCCTGCGCGCCGAGCTGGGCCGCGAACCCAGCCGCGCCGAGGTTGCCCGCGCGCTGCATGTCAGCGATGGCGAACTGCTCGAAATCGAAAGCTCGGGCGTGACCATGATGCCGATCAGCGAGGAATACGACGAGACCAGCACCGCCTTTGCCAGCGACGATCCCGATCCGTTCGAGGCGCTGTGCGCGCTGGAGGACCGCGACCGGCTGGTGCGGGCGATGATCCAGCTGCCCGACCGGCTGAAACTGGTGCTCCAGCTGTTCTTCGTCGAGGAGCTGAACCTCACCGAAATCGCCGCCGTGCTCGACGTCAGCACGCCCCGCGTCCACCAGCTGCGCGCGCGGGCGCTGAAGGACCTGCGCACGCTGATGGAGGCTGAGTAGCGCCGCGACCCTTCGCCGTCACCCCGGCGCAGGCCGGGGCCCAGTACGGCGAGCGATGCACCAAGAAGCTGTGGGTCTTGGCCTGCGCCGGGATGACGTGATGTGCCTGCGGGCAACCTTGTCAGTTGCCGCCCAAGTCGGAAAGCGCCCTAGCCCGCATCCCCGTCGGCGTGGCCCCGGCCTTCCTGCGTGGCGTGCTCCGATCCGCCCGCGCCGTTGCCGCCATTGGCCTGCCACCAATAGGGCCGCCGCGTAGCGGTGCCGGTGCCGACTTCGTTCAGCGTTTTCGCATCATACAGCCGCCCGCCGAGCATCACCTGTTCGATACTGTCGGAATTGGCGATGTCGGCGCTGGGATCGTCCGTCAGGATCACAAGGTCGGCCAGCTTGCCGGATTCGATGCTGCCGATGTCCCGGTCCATGCCCAGCGAGCGGGCGGATTCGATCGTGCCTGCGCGCAGCGCCTCGATCGGGGTCATCCCGCCGCGCACGAAGCTCCACAGCTCCCAATGCGCGCCGATGCCGGCCTGCTGGCCATGCGCGCCGATGCTGACCTTGACGCCGCGGTCCGCCAGCTTCTTCGCCTCCCGCGCGGAATTGTCGTCGACGAAGGCCCAGTCGGGGGCCTTGGTGCGGCGCCCGGTTTCCGCGAGCAGCGCGCGGGGCGGGGTGTGCACCATCAGCGGGTTCTCCCACACATTGGTCGCCTGCCGCCAATAGGGATCACCCGCCAGCCCGCCATAGGTCACCACCAGCGTGGGCGTGTAATTGCTGTTCGACTGGCCGAAGAATTGCAGCACGTCTTCGTAGAACACGTCGACCGGGACATTGTGTTCGATGGTCGAATTGCCGTCGGCGACAAGGTTCATGTCCATTCCGAACAGCGATCCGCCCTCGGCCACCACCAGCATGTTTTCCGCCGCCGCCGCGCGGGCGACCATCTGGCGCTGTTCGCGCCGGGGCTGGTTGTAGTTCTTGATCGACATGCCGCCCTGCGCCTTGATCCGCCGCACGTGAGCGA
>DAIQNP010000029.1:0-14608 GCA_036788335.1 Erythrobacter sp. | reverse complement strand
GCGGAACTTGGGCCGGTCGACCGGAGTGTCTTCCCACACTCCGGCGGCATGTTCGGTGCCGACGCCTTCGAAGAAGTCGCGCATCGCATCGAAGCGCGCCTTGTTGCCCATCGCCGCGTTGATCACCGTTGCGAGGCTGCCAGCGCCTGCGGGGCCCATCAGCGGACGGGCCGAAATCAGGTTGGTGAAGTACAGCGACGGAATCGCGCGCGACTTGGCGTGCTGCACCACCGGGGTGGTGCCGATCGCGAGATCGGGGCGGTATTCGTCGACGGCCGCGATGTCCTGTTCCAGACTGGCGCGGAATTGCACATGCACGCCGCGCGCTTCGAGCCATTCGCGGTCGGGGTCCGCCCATTGAGTGCGCGGGCAGGCGCTGCCGACGTAAGGCACATCCGCGCCGCTTTCGACCAGCAGGCGGGCGACCAGCAATTCCGAGCCTTCATAGCCCGAAACGGTGATCCGGCCTGTGATCGGCATCTTGTCGAGCGCGCCGCGGCAAGCGGCGATCATGGTGTTCTTGACCGCATCGACCTTGTCCTGCGGCAGGCCCAGTGTGTCGCCGATGGCTTGCAGCCAGGCGGCTGTGCCATCCGCGCCGACCGGGGCAGAGCCGATGATCGGGCGCCCTGCGGCTTCGAATTCGCGAATGCTGGCGGTGTAAAAGGGGTGGATCGCGGCGACCACCGCGCAATCCAGTGCGGCATAAAGCTCGCGCCATTCGCGGGTCGGTACGACCGGGCCAGCGGCCAGCCCCAAGGGCGCGAGCATCTGCCCGATCACCACCGGATCGGCCGGAAACATCTCGCCCAGCAGCGTCACGGTCGGCAGGTCGGAGCGCTCACGCGGCGCGGCCACCGGCCCGGCGGAGACTTCCTCGCGGGCGTAGTTGAGCATTGCGCCGGCCAGTACGTCCTTGGCTTCGGCATGGGTCGGAATGCCGAAGCCCGGCACGTCGATCCCGATGATCCGCACCCCGTTGATGGCCTTGCCCAGCAGCCGCAGCGGAACGCCGCTCGCCGTGGGAACGCACAGGTTGGTGACGATGATCGCGTCGTAATTTTCAGGATCGGCGAGGCCTTCGACCGCTTCCTTGATGTCTTCGAACAGCTTGCCGGTGACCAGCGTTTCGCTGGAAAACGGCACATAGCCGACCGTGCGGCGAGCGCCGTAGAAGTGCGAGGTGAAGGTCAACCCATAGACGCAGCAGGCCGAGCCGGACAGTACGGTCGCGGTGCGGCGCATCCTCAGGCCCACCCGAAGCGAACCGAAGGCAGGGCACATCGACTGCGGCTGATCATGCGGGCCGGCCTGCGGATCGACCGGATAATCGGCCGCATATTGATCGAGAATGTCGCTTTTGCCCGCCGTGCGTGCGGCTTCGAGCATCGTGTCTTTCGAAGAACATGCGCCGCCGCTCACGGCCGGAGTATCGAGTGCGATCCGGTCGGGGGCGCGCTGGGCGTTGGAGGGGAAGGCATCGCTCATCGCATCAGGCCTCGTCGTAGATCACTTCGAGGCTGGCACGCGTCTCGAACACGCCGCCGCGCATGTCCGCCTGTGTGGCGGGAATGAGTGCGACGTTGGCGCCGGTCACATCGGCGCTGAACAGCCCGAGCAACCCGTCCTGCGTCAGCGGGGTGGGGCGCACCGGAGGCGCTTCGGCGACGTTGATCGCAAGGTCCTCGAACAGGCTCGCCCATTCGCCGCCGGGGATGCCGATGATCTGGTAATTGGCGCTCTTGCGGCGGATGTCTTCATTCGCCGGGATCGCGGTCAGCACCGGAATGCCGACGGCTTCGGCAAAGGCGTGGGCTTCGCCGGTGCCATCATCCTTGTTGATGATCATGCCCGCCACGCCGACATTGCCGCCCATCTTGCGGAAGTACTCGACCGCCTGGCACACGTTGTTGGCGACATAGAGCGATTGCAGGTCGTTGCTGCCGACCACGATCACCTTCTGGCACATGTCGCGGGCGATCGGCAGGCCGAACCCGCCGCACACCACGTCGCCGAGAAAATCGAGCAGCACGTAGTCAAAGCCCCAGTCGTGGAAGCCCAGCTTTTCGAGCAGTTCGAACCCGTGAATGATCCCGCGACCACCACAGCCGCGCCCGACTTCGGGGCCGCCGAGTTCCATCGCGAAAACACCGTCACGCTGGAAGCACACATCCTCGATACGGACTTCCTCGCCAGCGGCCTTCTTCTTCGAGGATGTTCCGATGATCGTCGGGCAGGACTTGCCGCCGAACAGCAGGCTGGTGGTGTCGGATTTGGGGTCGCAGCCGATCAGCAGCACGCGCTTGCCTTGCTGCGCCATCATGTAGCTGAGGTTGGACAGCGCGAAGCTCTTGCCCGAACCGCCCTTGCCGTAGATCGCGATGACCTGCGTTTCGCTCTTGATCTCGCCGGTGTGGACCGGGTCGGGCTCATGATTCGCTTCTTCGCGCAAGTTGGCAGTCTGGGTATCGAGCATGGACATCAGCAATCGCTCCAATCGAGAACCATTTTGAGGCAATCAGGATCGGTAAAGGCCTGAGGGTAGGCGGCATCGGCTTCGCTCGCAGTGCGGCGATTGGTGATGAGGCCGCCGAGCCCAAGCCGTCCGCCTTCGATCAAGGCACGGGTTTCGGCCAGGTCGCCGGGCTGCCATTCGGCGGCGACCCGGAAGTGCGCTTCCTTCATGAAAGCTGCCGGGAAAGCGAAGCTGACCCGTTCGGAATAGAAGCCTGCCAGCACGATCTCCCCGCCCTTGGCGAGGCGCTGAACCAGCGTGTCGATCAGGTCGCTGTCTCCGCTGGCATCATAGATCGCGTGGTAATCGCGCCGCTCGTCGGCGGAAGGGTCGATCACGGCATAGCCTTCCGCGCCGTGGCGACGGGCAGGATTGGTTTCCCATACGGTCGGTGCCGCGCCGCCCAGTGCCAGCGTCAGCCGGGCGAGCAAGCGGCCGAGCACGCCGTGGCCGATGATCAGATCGGGCAGGGCATCGCGGTGGTGGAACCCGCCCTTGATCGCGTGGAGCGCAGTGGCCGCCAGCGCGCACAGCACGCCCGCCTCGCCGAGATGTTCTGGGATCGTCATGGCGCGCTGGGCCGGGACGATGACCCGCTGCGCGGTGCCGCCGAACAGTCCGCGCGCATCGGCGTAGCAATTGGCACCGGGCACGAACACCCAGTCGCCGATCCGCCCGCGCGCTTCGGTGCCCGCGTCGGTGATCCGTCCGACCGATTCGTAGCCGGGAACCAGCGGATAACCCATGCCGGGAAAGGCGGGCATCCGCCCGGTCCACAGCAGCTTTTCGGTGCCCGAACTGATGCCGCTCCAGGCGATCTCGACCATCACGTCGCCGGGGAGCATCGGCGTCAATTCGAGCGCCCGCAGCGCCAGACGCTCCGGTGCTTCAAGAATGACAGCCAAGGTATTCATCGGATCGCTCTCCTGCCGGAAATTTACGAGTCTCAGGTCGACTCGAAAGTGCCCGGAAATACGTTCTCCCGACTGTTTGCTACGCCTTACGCATTTGACTGTCAATTTCTTTGGACAAACTAGCCACGGACTTGTGCAAAGACGACGCTGGCGTTGACCGGTTGCGCAGTGGCGACGGGCCGAGCCGACGCGAACCCCGCGGCGAGCGCCATGCGGGTGATCTCGGCCGCGCTGCGGGGTCTGCCTGAGCCCATCGCCCACAGGTACAGGCCGAAGAAGGCATCCCCCATCGGCTCGGCCCCGGGCACCTGCGCCATCGGTTCGGCGATCAGCAGGCGCGCGCCGGGGGCGAGGCTCCGGCGGATGTTGGCAAGCAGGGCGAGCGCGGGTTCGTCGTCATGATCGTGGAGGATCCGTACCAGCGAGACCATCGCGTATCCGGGCGGGACCGGGTCAGTGAAGAAATTGCCGCCGTGGCATTGCACCTGCGGCGCGTCCGGCGCTGCGGCAAGGATGCCGTGCGCCGCCGCCGCGACTTCGGGCAGGTCGAACAAACCAAGCCGCAAGCCGGGCCAGGCCGCGCCGATATGGCGCAGGAAAGCCCCGTGCCCGCCGCCGACATCGAGCAGCGACTCGACCCCGCGAAACGATACCGATGCCAGCACCTCATCCGCCACGAAGTGCTGCGAGGCGGCCATTAGCGCGGAGTATTCGGCGGTGTCCTTGCCCCGCTCTCCGGTGCCGTGGAGCGCGCCGGCATAGGACCAGTAGCGCGACAGCGCGGTCGGCTCGCGCCGGTCGGAGCGCAGCAGCGCCAGCGGATCGGACAAGTCCTCGTAGAGCAGTCGGTGATGGCGGACCATCGCCTGCACACCTGCGTTGGCGGCGAACACCGCGCCCTGTTCGCCCAGCATCCAGTGGTCCGGCCCCGCCTCCTCCGCCAGCCGTAGCGGGCGGGCGGCGCGCAGCAGGGTGAGTGCGGCGTGTTGGCTCAAGCCGGTGCGTTTCCCCACCTCGGCGGCGCTGACCGGGCCGTCCGCCAGCACCGCGAAGACCTCGCCCTCGACACAGGCGCGCAGGACTTGCGAATAGGCAAAACCGGCGAGCAGATCGAAGGCCCCTTTGGCGCGGCTGCGGGCGATCCGGCGGATCAGCGGCAGACGGGCGGCCCAGTGCTGGAAGCGGGGGTTGGCGAACACCCGGTTGCGGCGCGAGATCCAGCGCACTCGGAGCCTGGTCCAGTCGATCACGAGGGTAATTCACAGCGCATATGTCTAAACAATTGGACAGATGCTATGGTAAGGTCAATGATATTGTCGGGGATGCAGGGAGGCATGAACGGGTGAGTGCGCGGATCGTCGTGATCGGGGCCGGGATCGGCGGGCTGGTCAGCGCGGCGCTTCTGGCGGCGCGCGGGCACGCGGTCACCGTGCTGGAAAAGGAAGCCGGGGTCGGCGGCAAGGCACGCCGGGTCACCGTGGGCGGCGCAGACATCGACGGCGGGCCGACAGTGTTCACGCTGCGCGAGGTGTTCGACCAGGTGTTCCACGCCTGCGGGGCGCAGCTCGACGATTACGTCACCGTCCGCCGCGCCGAAATCATCGCCCGCCACGCCTGGGACGCCGAGGAACGGCTTGACCTCTACGCCGATCCGCTGCGCAGCGAGGAAGCGATCGGAGACTTTGCCGGAGCCGACGCCGCGCGCGGGTTTCGCGCCTTTCGCAACGAAGCGCGGCGGATCTTCGATGTGCTGGAGGAGCCCTTCCTGCACGGCGACAAGGCCTCGACCCCGCTGCCGATGATGTGGCGGATCGGGCCGTGGAAGATGGACGACATGCTCGCCATGCGCCCGTTCGACCGGATGTGGGATGCGCTGGGTGCGCATTTCTCCGACCCGCGCCTGCGGCAGTTGTTCGGACGCTATGCCACCTATTGCGGATCTTCGCCTTACGCCGCGCCTGCGACGCTGATGCTGATCGCCCATGTCGAGGCGCGCGGGGTGTGGCTGATCGATGGCGGGATTCATGCGCTGGCCAAGGCGCTGGCGCAGCTCGCCGAAGGCTGCGGGGCGCAGGTCCGCACCGAGGCGCCGGTTGCGCGGGTGCTCACCGACAAGGGCCGGGCGAGCGGGGTCGAACTGGCGACGGGCGAACAGATCGCCGCCGATATCGTCATCTGCAACGCCGACCCGTCCGCGCTCGCCACCGGCCGGCTGGGCGAGGCCGCCACTCGCGCCGTAGCCCCGCTTGCGCCGGCGAAGCGGTCGCTGTCGGCGCTGGTATGGTATGCCCATGCCGGGACATCGGGGTTCGATCTCAGCCATCACAACGTGTTCTTCTCCCCCGATTACGCCCGCGAGTTCGCCGAGATCGCCAGTGGCCGCCCGCCGTCCGATCCCACCGCCTATGTCTGCGCCATCGACCGCGGCGCGCATGACAGCGACCCCGCTGCGCCGCCCGGACACCGCGAGCGCTTGCAGATCATCGTCAATGCGCCGGCCGATGGCGACACCCACGCCACCACATCCGAGGAGAGAGCCCGATGCACCCACACCATGTTGGCCAGCCTGCGCCGCTGCGGGCTGGTGCTGGAGGATCCCTTGCCGCATCAGCTGATGACCCCGCAGGACTGGGAGGCGCTGTTCCCGGCGACGGGCGGCGCCCTTTATGGGCGAGCGTCGCACGGCTGGGCGGCCTCTTTCCGCCGGCAGGGGCCAAGGACCCGGCTGCCCGGTCTCTACTGCACGGGCGGGGCGACCCATCCGGCGGCTGGGGTCCCCATGGCAGCCTTGTCCGGGCTGCTGGCAGCGCGGGTCATCGAACGGGGCCTCGCTTCGACGAGGACATCCCGCCCGGTGGCTATGCCTGGTGGTATGTCGACGCGATCAGCGAGGACGGGCAGCACGGGCTGACGATCATCGCCTTCCTGGGCTCGGTGTTCTCCCCCTATTACAAGCGTTCCGGGCGGAGCGACCCGCTCAACCATAGTTCGCTCAATGTCGCGCTCTACGGCCCGCAGGCGCGCTGGACCATGACCGAGCGCGCTCGCAGCGCGGTGGCGCGCGAGCCGGACACGCTGGTCATCGGACCGAGCGACCTGGCGTGGGACGGCGAGGCGCTCACCATCACCATCCGCGAAGGCGACACCCGGCTGTTCGTCCCGTGGCAGCGCCCGGTGCGCGGGGTGGTACGGGTGCGGCCCGAGGCGCTCAATCCGGTTGCTTTCGCGCTTGATGCCGGGGAAAACCATGTCTGGCACTGCCTCGCCCCGCGCGCCCGGATCGAGGTCGATTTCGCCGAGCCCGGCCTGTCGTGGCGCGGGCGCGGCTATTTCGACCACAATCGCGGGGCGGAAGCCCTGGAGACCGGGTTCAACACCTGGCACTGGTCGCGCGCGCATCTGAGCGAGGGCGCGTTGGTGTGTTACGAGGGCGAGCGCGGCGACGGATCGCTGTTTGCGAGCGCCCTGCGCTTCGCACGTGACGGCCTGCCTGAGCCGGTCGACCTGCCGCCGATCGCCCGCCTGCCGCGCAGCAAGTGGCGGGTGGATCGGCGCACCCGTTCGGACATCGGGGTCGCCGAAGTGCGCCGGACGTGGGAGGACACCCCGTTCTACGCCCGCTCCGAACTCGCCTCCCGTTTTGCCGGAGAAGAGGTGGTGGCGGTGCAGGAGAGCCTCGACATGCAGCGGTTTTCGTCGCGGATCGTGCAGTTCATGCTGCCCTACCGGATGCCGCGGCGGCGGGGGTAGGGCGCAGGGTTATCCCGAAAACTGGATGCGCCTAATTGGCGCAAGGTGCGTTGTTGCGCGCATCCGCCGAGCCGCTTGAAGGCTTGGCCGCGCGTGGTCAGCCGGCCGCGTCAACAAGCCCGATCGAAACATTCAGCAACACGCATGCCGTGATACAGAATTTTGCACCAATACCGAGCACCGCCTGGCTTTCGATGCAAAATATTCAATAAAACCCTTACTAAAACCTATAGGTTGAAGGGCAAATTTGCTCTTATGCGACAGATTTATTGTTAATCTGTCCTTGAATGGTAAAAAATTTCAAAATGATCAGTGCCTTGACTCATATTATATCTTCAATCCAATAAACATTGGCGCCGGGTATCGCACAAATTTCTTATATACCGAGGGGCGTCATTTTTATGAAAATTGGAGAGACAGGCATGAGTATTCAACTCCAAGTTGTCGGTATATTCTACAATGTGAATCTCGCGATCGATGGTACTGGCAAAACCGTAAAGGATGTGATGGACGCAGCGGTGGCGAGTCCCGCGGGTGAGGCTGGCAGCATCAATGGCGCTGCAGCTTTCAACTATGGGACGCACATCGATTTCCCCGGTGCAACGCCGACGATGTCGTTGATCTCGGCGAAGTACAGCGCACCATTTTCGTCGCGGGTTCTGAGCAACACCTACCCCGCCGGACAATATGCGCTGATAGAATCGTTTGATCCCCAGAACCCGGGTTCGCTGTACACCGTTTGGCAGTATTATCTGTTTGATCAGAACGGCGTGTTTCTGCCGGGTTCGAGCGTGTCGGAATCCTTTGTCACAAGGCCTGTCGACAATGTCAGCAAGGTCGTCTGGCGGTTGGTTTCGATCCTTGGCGGTCCCTCGGCCACCGACGCGCAAATGAGCGTGCTGTCCAAGCGTGACCCCGCGATGCGCGCGGCCCCGGCGGCCTGATCCGCCACCTGCTGGATCATTTCGGAAAAGGCCCATGTTTCGGCATGGGCCTTTTCATGCAGGCGCTTCAGGGGGCTTTGGGCCGGCTTTCGCGCTCGGCTGATTCCCTGGCCTCGCGTTCGGCCTGCGTCTGCTTCAGCAAACGGTCGGTTTTCCAAAACTGCCACACGCCAAACCCGATCGCGATGCCATAGAAGAACACCAGTTCGATCCAGCCAAACTCTCCAGCGTGCATGTCAGGCTCCTTGAGGGTGCGCGGCGAGGAAGGTGGTGATCAGCGCGGCAACCTTGTCCGGCGCTTCCTCGTGGGCGAGGTGGCCGAGCGTAGGGAGCACCTCGAGCCGCGCATCCGCTAGCCAGCCCTGCGCCTCGCGCGCCCACTCGGGCGGGATTGCGGGGTCATTGCCGCCATGCACCATCAGCACCGGGTTGGCGACACTGCTCATCCGGCCGCGCAGGCCGGGCAAGTCCCAGTTCGCCATCATCGCCAGCGCGCCGCCCGCGTGGCCGGGGTGCTTCAGCAGCGTGCGATAGCAAGCCAGCCCCGCCTCATCGATCCGCGAGTTGGTCGAGCGCCACAGGAACCGCCCCGCGCCGCCGCTGAGATCGACCGTGCCGGCAAAGATGCGCGGCACCAGCGGGTTGATGAACAGTGCTTTCGCCACCGCCGGGAAGATCTGCGCGAAGGGGCCGGGGAATGGGCGCAGTGCGGAGGCCAGACCCACGATCGGGCCGGCAAAATCGTGGGCGAGCCCCATTTGCAGCGCCAGCGCCGCGCCCGCCGAATGGCCGATGATCGCGGCGGGCGCAACATCGAGATGGGTCATCAGCGCCGCCACCTCGCCTGCCATCGCCGGCAGGCTCATCGCATAGGCGTCGTGCCCGGTGGTGAAGGCGTGGCGCGGCAGGTCGATGGCGATGACCTCGTGCGTGGCGGCCAGCAGCGGCATCAGGTCGCGCCACGAATGGACCGAGGCGCCGGTGCCGTGGAGCAGCAGCAGCGGCGGACCGGAACCCATGCGCTGCACATGCCAGCGCGCACTCCCGGTCTGGACGAAGGTGCTCGTCTCGCGGTGCGGCCAGATCAGGCCCTGGCGGTTCCAGTCGAGGCGGCTCATGCGGCCTTGCCCAGCGGCTGCACCGCGTTGATTGCGGCCTGGATCATGCGGGCGTCGGCGCGCGGCAAGGCGAGAAAGCGGCCCCCCAGTGCGCGGGCAAGGTCCGCACCTTCCGGGCCGGGGCGGGCCGAGATGTCGACCACCAGCGCATCGATCCCGCGCGCACAGATGGCGCGCGCGGCGGCTTCGGTATCGGCTTTCGCCTGCGGGCGGCCGGGGGAGCCATCGGCAGCGATATTGGCGCGGCCATCGGTGAGGATGACCAGGCTGGCGCTGCGCCCGCGTGCGATCACGGCTTCGGCCACTTCTCGCGCCGCGTTGAGGCCCAATGCCAGCGGGGTGCCGCCGCCGCCGGGCAGTTCGGCCAGTGCGCGGCGCGCGCGGGTCAGCGATCGGGTCGGGGGCAGCAGCAGTTCGGCGGTGTCGCCCCGGAACGCCACCAGCGCCACTTCGGAACGGGTGACATAGGCCTGCCCCAGCATCAGTTCGACCGCGCCCTTGGCCTCGGCCAGCCGCGCTGCCGCCGCCGAGCCGGAGGCATCGACGGCGAAGATCGTGACGCGGGGGCTGCGTTCCTCGAAGCGGCGGATGCGCAGGTCTTCCTTGCGCATGATGATGGGGGCGGCGGCGTCCGCGCCCGCTTCGCCCCCCAATTCCCTGCGCCGCACCGCCTGCCACGGGACGGCGGCGCGCAGCGAATCGATCAGCGCCAGCCGCGCCCCGCCGCGCGGCATTCCGGGACGCGCGCCCAGCGGCTTGCCGCGCAGGCCCGACTTGCGTTTCTGCCCCGAACCGCTCCCGTTCGAGCGGCGCGGCGCGGTGCCCTGCGCCAGCTGCGCGAGCAGATCAGCGGGTATCGCGGCCCTGGCGGCTTCGACGAGGATGTCGGACAGATCGGGTTCCTGCTGTTGCTGTTCGGAGTCGGATTGCTCGTCGCGCTCGCCATCGGGGGGCGGGGGCGGCTGGTCCTCGGGCGGAGCGGCGTCCTCCTGCCGCGGCATCTGCGTGGCGCGCGGAGCCAGCACCAGCCGGACCGCACCGGAAAGATCAGCCTCGCTTGCCGCAGAGCGCCCGGCCAGCGCGGCGAGCCCGCGCGCGGCCTCGCCCGCAAAGATCAGCGCCCGCAGGCTGTCCACCCCCAGCGCCGCCGCCGTCGCGGCGAGCGCCCGTAGCGCGTCGTCATCGAGCGGGGCGACCGCCGCCAGTGCGCCCTTCGCCGGGGCCAGTGCCACCCCGCGCCATTCGCGAGAGGCCGACAGGTCGCAGGCAAACGCCAGCCGCTCGGTCAGGCTGACGGGTGGGGCCTCGTCCGGCTCGCTCGCATCATCGAGCAGCACCAGCGCGGCCTTGCCGTCATCCAATGCCTGCACCAACCGCCCGGCGATGCTGCTGTCGATCCGCTCGGCCATCCCGGCGATCAGCGCACCGCCAGCCGCCTCTTCGATCAACCCGCGTTGGCGGATCGGCTTGCCGGCGGACAGGCTGGCAGCCAGATCGATCCCGCCAAGCAATCGCTCGTCATCGACATGGCCGGGCAAGCGCCGCAGCGCCACCACTTCGCCAAGCGCAGCGACCAAGGCATCGCGCGCCGGGCTGCCGCCGCGCAGGACCATCCCGCCGAAGGTGCGCGGGGCCAGGGCAAGCAGCCGCGCTGCCAGCACAGCGTCATGCAACGCGTCGGCGTGCAGGGGGGCGGCGTGCAGGGAGTCGGTGGCGGCGTTCCGTGCTGTCATCCGAACACTTCGCCGATGGCGCGGGTGATCCGCACCGTAGAGCCGGTCTCGTCGAGCACATCGCGCCGCAGCCGGTGGCGCAGGGCGGAAGGGGCGATGGCGATCAGGTGCTTGCGGGTGACGCCTTTCGCCCCCTCCAGCGCTGCCAGCGCCCGCGCTGCCCGCATCAAGGTCAATTCCCCGCGCAGGCCATCCGCGCCCACGGCCAGGCACAATTCCGCCGCATCGCGCAGCAGGTCATCGCCCGCCTCCAGCTTCGGCAGGCGCGCCTTGCCGCGCGCAACGCGCTTCAATATCTTGTCGTCCTCCCCCGCCCAGCGCGCGGCGAACCCTTCGGGATCGCGCTCGTTCTCGGCCACCAGCCGCATGATCTGGATGCGCACTTCGATGTCCCTGGGGCTGCGCACCTCGACCGAAAGCCCGAAGCGGTCGAGCAATTGCGGGCGCAACTCGCCCTCTTCGGGGTTGCCGCTGCCGATCAGCACGAACTTGGCCGGGTGGCGCACCGACAGGCCTTCGCGTTCGACCACGTTCTCGCCCGAGGCCGCGACATCGAGCAGCAGGTCGACCAGATGATCTTCGAGCAGGTTGATCTCGTCGATATAGAGGAACCCGCGATGCGCCTTGGCCAGCAGGCCCGGTTCGAACGCCTTCTCGCCGGAACGCAGTGCGCGTTCCAGATCGAGGCTGCCGATCACCCGGTCCTCGGTCGCGCCCAGCGGCAGATCGACGAAGGGAACGCTGCGCTTCACCATCTTGCCCGCGCCGCACACGCCCGGATAGCGCGCCTGATCGGCCTTCGAACAGCCATAGGCGCAGCCATCGGCCGCTTCGATCGGGGGCAGCAATCCGGCGAGCGCGCGCGCCGCGGTGGACTTGCCCGTGCCGCGGTCGCCGAACACCATCACCCCGCCGATACTGGGGTCTACCGCCGCGATCAGCAGGGCCTGTTTCATCTCGTCCTGACCGACGATCGCGGAAAATGGGTAGCGTGCCATAGGCCCTGACTTGTGAACGTTCCGGCTGCCCGAGACAAGCTTGCGTGACAAGCGCGCGTTACACTTTTGCGCTATTCTATCGCTTCCCCAGCCGGTTCAGCAGCAGCACCGGCAGCAACCCCGCCGCCAGCAGGATCAGCGCCGGGATCGCGGCTTCGACCAGCCGCTCGTCGCTGGCGAGGCGATAGGTCCGGGTCGCCAGCGTTTCGAGGTTGAAGGGACGCAGGATCAGCGTTGCCGGCAGTTCGCGCAGCGTGTCGATGAACACCAGCGCGGCGGCTCCGGCCAGGCTCGGGGTCAGCAGCGGGGCATAAATCCGCGCCAGCACCCGCGCAGGCCTTGCGCCGAGCGAGCGGGCGGCGGCATCGAGCGACGGCGGAATGCGCGACAGCCCGCCGCTCAGGGTGTTGTAGGCGACCGTCAGGAACCGCACCGACAGGGCATAGACCAGCACCGCGCTGGTTCCGGTCAGCAGCAGCCCGCCGCCCCAGCCGAGGCTATCGCGCGCAAACCGGGTCAGGCTCTGATCGAAGGCGCCGAGCGGGGCGAGCAACCCCACCGCCAGCAGCGCGCCGGGCAGGGCATAGCCCAGCGTCGCCAGCCGGATCGCGCCGCTCGTCAGTCCGCTGGTGCTGCGCGCGCGGGCAAAGGCGAGCAGCAGCGCGGCCAGCAGGCACACGCTCGCGGTCGCAAGGCCCAGCCACAAGCTGCCCGCAGCATAGGTGGCAAGGTCGCCCGCCGCGTTCTGCGCCACGTCGCTCAGAGCCATCGCAGCAAGCGTCGCCAGCGGCACGCCGAAGCCCAGCAGCACTGGGATCAGGCACGCCGCAAACGCCAGCACGCGCCCGGCCGGACCGAGCGTGACCAGCGGCTCGCCATCGCTGCGCGCGGCGAGGCCGTCGCGGCTGTCGCTGCGCCCTCGCCGGGTCGCCGCCTCCAATGCGACAAGCGCGATCACGAACAGCAGCATGAAGGCGGCCAGCTTCAACGCCGCTGCCTTGTCCCCCATCGCCAGCCAGCTTCGGAAAATGCCGGTCGAGAAGGTGGGGATGGCGAAATATTCGGCCACGCCGAAATCTGCCAGCACCTCCATCAGCACCAGTGCCAGCCCTGCGGCAATGGCAGGGCGGGCGGCGGGCAGGGCGACCTGCCAGAACGCCCGCGCCGGGCCAGCGCCAAGGCTGCGAGCGGCGCGGAACTGCGCCGGGCTCTGGGTGGCAAAGGCAGTGCGGGCGAGCAGGTAGACGTAAGGGTAGAGCACGATCCCGAGCACAAAGGCCCCGCCGGTCAGCGAGCGGATCTGCGGGATGGCATAGTCGCCCGCTCCCCAGCCGGTGACGGCGCGCAAGGCTGTTTGCACCGGCCCGGCGAAATCAAGCAGGTCGGCATAGATATAGGCCGCGATATAGGCCGGGACCGCGAGCGGCAGCACCAGCGCCCAGCCCAGCACCTTGCGCCCCGGAAAATCGGTCGCGGCCACCAGCCATGCGCAGCCGGTGCCGATCACCGCCGCCAGAACTCCCGCCAGCCCCATCAGCAGCGCAGTGTTGGCCACATAAGTCGGCAGCACCGTGCGTGCGAGGTGGGTGATGGCGGTCATGCCTCCCTCCAGCGCCGACACCAGAATGGCGAGGATTGGCAGCGCTGCGAGGGCGGCGAGCGCCAGTGCAGCGATCAGCCACAGCCGTTCGCCAAGAGCGGAGCCCGCACCGGCACCGCGCCCGGCACCTGCGGCAGCGCTTGCCTGACCTTGCGCAAATTGCCTAAGGCGGCTCACCAGCCACCGCCCGGGACCAATCGTTGAGCCTCGAATTCCGTCATATTGCCCATGCTTATGGCCGCGTGCGGGCGCTGGAGGATGTCAGCTTCACCGCCCCGGCCGGAGAGATCACCTGCCTGCTTGGCGCGTCGGGTTGCGGGAAGTCAACACTGCTTGGCCTTGCCGCAGGTTTGCTGCGGGTGCAGCAGGGCACTGTGCTGGTGGGCGGCGAGGTGCTGGCCGATCCATCGCACAGCCCCTCGCCCGAAGCGCGCCCGGTGGGTCTGGTGTTTCAGGACGGCGCCTTGTTCCCGCATCTCGATCTCGCCGCCAACATCGCCTTCGGCCTGCCGCGCGCACGGCGGGGCGAGGCGGCAGGCTGGCTCGAACAGGTGGGCCTGGGCGGGCTGGGCGGACGATTTCCGCACGAATTGTCCGGCGGGCAGCAACAACGCGCCGCGCTCGCCCGCGCGATGGCACCGGGGCCGCAGGTCTTGCTGATGGACGAACCCTTCGCCAGCGTCGACATCGTGCTGCGCCGCCGCCTACGCCGCGATTGCCGCATCCTGCTGCGGATGCGCGGCGCGACCACGGTGCTGGTCACGCATGATCCGGCCGAGGCGCTGGATATCGGGGACCGGATCGCGGTGATGGAAGCGGGCCGGATCGTCCAGTTCGCGAGTCCGCAGGAACTCCACGATGCTCCGGCCACAGCGGCAGTGGGCGCGATGTTCGGCGGCGCGCAGGTGGTGCCGGGGACGCGCTGCGAGGGCGGGGCGGCCAGCGCCTTCGGGGTGTGGCCGATGGAGAGCTTGGCGGGTACCTTGCCCGATGCTGCGCAGCTCGATCTGCTGGTCCATGCCGGAGCAATCGACCT